>NZ_JRJZ01000025.1:0-19077 GCF_000800875.1 Cetobacterium sp. ZWU0022 | reverse complement strand
AAAAATGGTGGTGCTCTTTAAAGGTGCTACAGTGCTGCTAAACAAAGTTGCAAAACACAAAGTGGCAACTTATTAAAATATCTCCATTTAAAGAATTGACTTCATTAACTAAATTTCCAAAATCATTTCTAGCTTTAATAATTAAATCAATTCCAACTAATCTCTCTTTTTTAAAAACTTCCGTTACTAAATAGCTTGTCATATCAAATTCTGTTATTAACTTTCCATCTATATTTGTATTGCATCCAGGACTTATAAAGTTATGTCCTGCTAATAAAATAACTCTTTTAGTTCCTACCATTACTCCATCTCCTTGCTTCTGCATCAGCCTTACCAAATTGAATCATCAACTCTGACTTAGTATCTAAATCAATATCTAAAGCTCCAATCATCTCCATTAACTTTTCCATTTCTTCCATAAAAACTCCTGATAAAAAAATAGACCACCCCTATCCAATCATAATGATTAGATAAGGGTGGTCCTTGACTCATCCTCTTATACCAATTCTATTCAATT
The DNA here is from genome assembly GCF_000800875.1 of Cetobacterium sp. ZWU0022. NCBI lineage: Bacteria > Fusobacteriati > Fusobacteriota > Fusobacteriia > Fusobacteriales > Fusobacteriaceae > Cetobacterium > Cetobacterium sp. ZWU0022. The sequence continues at coordinate 18,560 of NZ_JRJZ01000025.1, read as the reverse complement.
CAAGTAATTAATAAAAATTGAATTTAATATGGGTGGGTATCCTTGACCCTACTCATCATATTAAAATATTATTTTTACTTGTATAATTTATGCACTTATTTTATGCTTACTAATTTTGTCGGAGCTATTGTTAAGAATACTCTTCCTGACGCTTCTTTCTCCAATTGGATAGAAACTTTTTTCTCATTCTGAAGATTATCTCCTATCTCCATTAAAATTTCTTGAATTTTTTCATTAAATTTTTCCATTTTACCCCCCTTTATTAAACACAAGGTCTTTTACGGGAATTAGAATACACTAAAAAAACTAAAAATGCAAGAAATTTATTTTTTGTTTATTTTTTTCGATATTTATGTTATATTTTAACTATAAGAAAGACGTTATTTAGGAGGTGCTTTAGGTTATGATTACTTTAGAGGAAGCTGAAGAAAAATTACCAAGACGTGATTTTGATAAATTTGAAAACCTTTTTTATATATCTCAAGAAGAAGAACACCTATCTTCACAATGGTATACAACAAGACAAATGATGCAAGAAATTTTAATAAAATATAATTTAGATGATGGTGATCCTTTTGATTTAAAATAAAAAAATCAATTAAAGAAAGAGTCCTTATTTTATTAAGGCCTCTTTCTTTAATTAATTCTATTTTTTATACAGTAACATAATCATTTGAAATTATCCATGGATAAATTAAACTTGAAATCCTTCTGTATTCTTTTTTTTGTTCTTCTGAACTTTTACTTTTAAAAATTATGTCATCCATTGGCTTTTCCATTATGCTCGTGGGAATGCCACTTCTAAATATATCTTGTGTTTCTATCTGATTTGCAAACTCAAGGATACATATATCTAACTCTATCTTACTATTCCACCAACTTAGAGAACTTGAAACTATTCCACCACCAGATTCGCTTTTCAAATTTTTCATAATTCCTTTTTTAAAATCAAAAAAATTTAACCACTCTTTATCTTTACTGGTCTTATAAATTTGATCAAAAGAAGTTTTAATTTTTGACTCTAAATTTTCTATTACAAATTTATACGGAATTAAACCTTCAACATTTTTATATTCTATCATTATATGCTTACATAAAAAAATATTTTTCTCAAAAACACCCTTAATTTTTGCTGGTGTAGAACTTCTATTTTCTTCCCCGTAATATTTTTGATCACAATCTGTTATAACTACGCTTATTTTTCTTTCTTGTAAATTTTCTTCTAACGTTTTTGCCGTCTGATTTCCATTTCCATTTTGATATTCTAAATTTATTCTCAGATTTTTTTCATATGACATATAACTTTTTATAATAATATCATAAATTTTTTTATCATTTATATTTTCTAAAATAACTTTTATTGGTTTTATCAATAATTCACTAATAAGTTCATATTCATATTCTATTTCCATTTTATTTGTTGCTGAAGCTGATAAAACTACAACTATTCTTTCTAATTTTGAAACAGATGCTAATATCCCCTGTAAATTATCAAAATATTTTATCAATTCCTTTGATTCGTATTTTTCATTTAAAAATAAACAGGCTTGATAATTTAAATAAATAAAATTTTGTGTTGATTTTAATGCAAAAATATTTTCTCCTATATTCTTAGAAATTAAATATGACAATCTTTCAAATTCAATTTCATCTTTCAAATATAAATTTTCTAAAACATCTTTTGTTATTTCGATCACCATTTTTTAATCTCCTTTGCTGAGAAAAATCTAATTGGCCATTCTTCTAATACTCCATCTTGACCATACTTTGTTTTTTTTATCTCTAAATTTTGTTCTTTGTTGAAAATAAATACATTTATATCCTTTGAATCATAATTTTCTATCATTATATTTTTCCCAACTCTATCAATAATTAAAGAACTATGTGTTTCAATAATAAATTTTAAATTAGGATTATCCTTACTTAATTTTAACAATAAATCTAATAAATCTGACTGCATTTTAGGATGTAAATGTAATTCTGGTTGCTCTATAACTATTGTCGCTGCATTATTTTTTCTTTTCCCAAAACATGCATATAAAATTGGTAGTATTTGTGAATACCCTGCTCCTACATCTACTAAATTATTTTTTGCTCCATCTTTTTCTATTTCAACATAGAAAAAAATTGGTTCATCATTTTTTATATTTAATGTTATAACATCTACTTTAAATTTGAAGTGTTCATATATAAAGTTATTAAATAACTCCAAAATTTCTGGTGCATTTGTCTTAAAATTATATAATTGTCTACTTATATCATTGTTTACTGTGTAATCTCCTGTAAACTCATCTTCCACTATTCTATAATATCTTTCACCTAGAGCTCTAATTGCTCCAGTATAAATAATCCCCATAAATTTCCTTTTGAATTCTTTATTTAAATCTCCTAAAATTTTATTTGCCATATAAGTTATTTCATTTTTTATAAATTCATTTGATTTATTTAATACATCTATTTTTTTTCTTTCATTTAAAATTTTTCTTTTTAAGATATTTTTATCAGTTCCATTATACTTAATATCAAATTTTAATTCTTTATTTAGATAGATTTCGTTTCTTTTATTCAGAAGTAAGTGCAATAATTCCATTCTTTCATCTTCTGAAACTTTTGCTTTTTCTGAAGCTTCCATGTATCTATAAAAAATATTTTCTAGATTTGAAGCTCCTAAACTTGGAAAGCAAAAATCTTTTGTATACTTCATTATAGTTATATCCGATATTTCTAATTCTTGGTTATTCAACTTTATTTTTTCTAACTTATTTTTATCTAAAATTATTTCCAAAGTAGAATCATTTAAAACAATGATAATTTTCTTTAAAATATTTTTTTCATAAGCCCATTCTATTCCTTCAATAAAAAAGTCTCCATAACTTTTTATTTTTTTTTCAAAAATAACTTTAAATCCAACCGTGCTTTCATCTTTATTTTTAATTAAATTAGAATATTCCCCGAAATCTATTCCTTCTTTAAAATTAGTGTGTAATTTTTCAAAGGAAAAATATGCTGTTTGCTTTAATAATTGAAGACTTCTCAAAAAGCTACTTTTTCCACTACTATTTTCTCCAACTATTATATTTATTTTATTTAAATCAAATTCATAATCTTCTATCATTTTATAATTCTTTAATCTATAATTCTTCACTTATTCCCCCTAATTCTTATGTTATAATAATTTTTATTTAAAAATAATTTCTTTTTAACTTTTTCTACAATAATTCATAATTTCTAACTTAAGTTTAATTTAAGCTTTATACAATCACTCCTAACTCTTCTTTTTTTAATATTTATTTTATATGATTTTCTCTTAACTTTAAACTTTATCTACACTGGACTATCGGAATCATTAAAGTAAGTCCATTATTTTCATTCCTAATTCACTCAAATATTCTATCTTAACTTTTTTATATTTTTGTTGACTTTCATTAGATAAAAAAGAAAGTGCACCTATATTTTCTGCTGTATTCCAACTATTCTTTGTGTATATCTCTAGCTCAACTTCTTTTTCAATTATTATTTTTTTTTCAATCAAAAAATCTATACTTAAATTCACTAGCTCTTTTGGACACCCTTCAATTTCTATTCTATTTTTTATTCTTGAATTATTTAGAAAATATAAATCTCTACCCGTAAAGCATTCTAACTCTTCTATTTCACCATGTATTTTTGAAACCTCAATTAAAACAATTAAATCTAACCAACTTAAGAGTTTTAAAATTTTAATATATTCTCTAGTATATAATTCTTCTAGTTCAATTCCGTTTATAAGAACATTTCCAATTGCTTTAAATAAATCATTGTCTAGGTTTTTAGAGTTCTCTATATAATCTTCTAATTCAATTAGACATCCTGCTAATATTTCTTTTTTTCTTTCGCTATCTAATTTGCCATTAAATTTGTCATTAAAAATATTCTTCAAATAATCTTTACACATGTATTTAGCAAAATCCCTTAAGCTATATCCTGTTATTCCCATAACAGCACTCATTACATCTAGTACTTCTTTATGATCTTTTATTAAGTCCAATATTTTTATTTCCCCTTTCTATCTATATAAGATATTTTTTTATCTAAAATACAATATTCTAATTTAAACTATCTCTAAATTTTATACCTAATTCTGTTGATTTATAAACTTGCTTTATATTATAATCATTTAGATTTATATTTTCTAAAATTCTATCTATCAGTACTTTTTTAGTTTTTTCAGAGTTTTCTAATTTATTTTCTTGAAGTATATTTTGTAACTCCGCAACTTTTAATTTACTAAAATAATTATGTTGAGTCTCTCTTGTCTCTTCTTCTTGGATAAGCCCTTCCTCCAAACATTCATTAAATATTGTAATCTTTTCATCTATAGTAAATGTTTCATCCATATTATGTGTTACAATATTTTTTATACTTTCATATGAGTTATTATGACTTACAAATATAATAAAAGCTTTAGCATTATTATATGCATTTTTCTCTACTTTAAATGTTTCAGTATCTTCTACTATTTCAAACATATCATAAAAGACTTCCTCAGGAATTATTTCAATATCTTGACCTTTTAACTTTAAAGTTTCTGCCTTTATAATTTTTGAACTTTTTTCTCCAGTTACAGTCTTAGAATAATCTAAATCACCCATCACAAGGAAGTTTGTCTCTTTATTTACACCACCATTTACTTTCCCACCAAAATCAACTACTAACTGCATAGCATCCTTTCTAGTTAATCTCGTTAATGTTCCTGTAAAAACAAACTGCTTATTATAACCTTGATGACTTAAATCAAACTCTTTATTCTCTGATACTATATCTTTAGAATTTAAATATTGAGCTTTTTTTCTAGCTTCTAAAAAATTCTCATGTGTTTGATGCTTATCTAAAATCAATTCTTGGACTTTTTCAAAAATAATTTTAGATACTTGACAATCTTTTTCCCCTCTATGCATTCCGTTTGTATCTATTTCATAATAGTTAGCTAACTTCTTCAATCTGAATGAATCAACTTTGTCTTTAAGAGCATATTTTGCAACTCTCATAATATCTACAAAGTTATTTTCTAAAAATTTATTGGACGCTCTTAATAAGTTGTCGTATAAAAAGTTTATATCAAAATTTACATTGTAGCCCACCAAAATATCATCTTTATTTATAAAGTTCATAAAATCAGATATAACCTCTTTTACCTCTCTTGAGTTTCTTACCATCTCATTAGTTATTCCTGTTAATTTCGCTATAAAACCATCTATTTCATACTTTGGTTTAATTAGCTCACTAAAAGTATCTATAACTTCTCCATCTTTAATTTTTAAAGCTGATATTTCTATAATTTCATTGTATATTGGACTCAATCCTGTAGTCTCTAAGTCTATTAAAATGTAATCCTTCGGAAACTCTAGTAAGCTCAAGCCTTTCTTTTCCCTAATTACTCTACCAGCATCTTGATTACTCATAACTTAATTCCCCCTAATTTTTTATATAATCATTTATAAATTTTAAAACCTTCTCTTTTTCTTTTTCACTCAACTCATTCATCTCTTTGCACAGCTCAGTTCCAGCATAAGAGTGATTGATCTTATTTCCATCTCCTACGATAATATGCCCATTATTGCTATTACTTTCAATGTTTAGTTGATTTCTACATTCTTCTAATTCTTTTTTTAATTGTTGGATTTCATTTTCCATCTCAATTATCTCCATTCTTATATTTGGAGGTAATTTTTCTAATTCTGAAAGCTTATAAAACTTTTGTTTTTCTTCAGTTGTCAATTCCAAAGCATTTAATATTTTTTCTTGACTACTTAAAGCTCCATTTAATTTTCCTTTTTCTATTTCCGAAATAAAAGTATGAGATAAATTTGTTTTATAAGACATTTGTCTTAATGATAATTTTTTTTCTAATCTAATTTTTTTTAAAAATTCTCCTGCTTTCATACTTCTCCTTTCTTTAAATTAATTATACTTTTATTCATATTATACAGATATTAATTATAAAAGTAATCTAAAAAAGCTTACTAACTTCAAAAAGTGTAACTTATTATAGTTGACATTTTGTCAACAGCATGATATAACTATTCTTGTAAACTATAAAAACTTACAAAAGGAGGGAAAATGAATTTTTCAATTATTTTAAGAATGTACTTAAAAGAGAAAAATATTAAACTTATCGAGTTAGCTAATCTTCTTGGTATAAGTCGTCAAACTTTGAACAGTTCTCTCAAACGCTGGGAAGTTACAGAGCCTACTTTGAAAACTATAAAAAAAATATCTAAAGTATTAAACGAATCACCATCACTTTTTATTAATAAATTAAAACTGTAAGTTTTTTTAAAGGACTTACAATATATTATCACGTAATAATATATTTCATTTTATAAATACAGATAAAAAATTAAAATTGGAGGTTATTGTGGTAGATAAATTAGAATTGGTTGAAAATCTTATTAAAGAGATTAAGTTTTACGGGCTTGAAAATGAAATTGAAACCGAGATTTCTGATATGAAAAGTTTTGAAAAAGAGTTTTTCGAAGAAGCTATACATGGTAATTATTTTTGGAACTATGTTTCTATCGTCAGTAAAATTTTATTTGAACACCTTTCATAATTAAGTTGCCTACTCTTTTTCATGGTAGGCACTCTATTAGAGGTCATCATCCCCCCATGGTGGCTTCTAACAGAGTTTTTAAACAAAATATACTAGGAGGTTATCGATGAGAACAGAAAGTAGCAACTCTTTAGCACTTGAAAGGTCTATGAATCTTCAATGTCATATCATGACTTTTGAAGAAGCTCTTAGACATGCAAGTGTTAATGATAAATTGGATGACGAAAGAAGAGAGAAAATGTTTGGACTTATGAAATGGAAATTTGATATGAACATTCATTTTGATAAACGATATGAAATAATATTATCTTTAGAAAATTTAGAGGAAATAAAAAAAGAGCTCTTGTCATTAAAAAAAGAGATTAAAAGTTTTAATGATAAATTTGAAAAAAGCTTTGAGATTTTAAAAAGAGATGAGCTTTATTATGAAAAGATTGATGATGATGTAAGAACATATTTAATCAATTATGCTGCTAGATGTAGAGAAAAACTAAGAATTGAAAATTCAATGGTTGAAGAGAAACTAATCAGAGAAAATAAAGAAAATTTAAACAAATAAAAAAGGCAGGTATACTCACCCACCAATATCTCTCGCAAAGATATTATAGAGTATACCTCCTAAAAATGCAAATACTTTTTGCAAATAGGGAGGTTTTTTTTATGAGAATAAAAGTTTTATCAAATACTATAGAAGCAAGTATTTTCCATCAAGGTGAAAGATACTATTTCAAAGGGAATATGGATTCCATTTTTAAAGATATAAGCAAATTACTAAATGTTAAATACTAATTCTATTGGAGGAACAAATGAACAATAAAAATTTTTGGGATGCTATGCAAGATTTAAGTCCAGCACTATTTAAAACATATGCTGCTATAAATAAATTATCAGATAACGAGGTTGGATATTGCTTTGCTACAAACGAAAGCATATCTATTAAACTTAACAAGCATGAAAAGAGTATCAGCAGAGATATAAGCGAACTAATCGAGCTTGGATATCTATTTGCCAATCAAATAAAAATTGGATTTAAAGTTATTGAAAGACGTTTATACACTGCTGAAAATATCAAAACTTATATGAAGGATCAAAAGAACATTTCAAACTTAATTAAAACTACAATGAAAGAGATTGAAGGAGTATTTTATTACTACAACGAATCTAATTCTACGGGTAACAAAAGTGTTACTCGTAAATATACAGGTAACAAATTTGAGGATGGCACGGGTAACAATTATGAGGAGCGTACGGGTAACAAAAATGTTACGGTAACTAATACTAATATAACTAATACTAATTCTACTACTACTGAAATAAATACTGAACCAAAAAAAGAAAGTAGTAGTAGTCAATTTTTAAATATTTTAGATTCAAGTACAAAAGCAAATATCCTATCAAGTAATCCAAATATCACAGAAGCAGAGTTTAATGCTCTCTATGAAAAATGCAAACTTGAAGTTAAACAAGGATTTGCTAAAAACCTAAACAGTATTCTTGTGCAATCAGTTAGAGGACTTTGGAACTTCCAAGCTAAAGAAATTTCACCTAAATCAACTACACAAAAACCTAAAGCTGAAAAAGTAATTGTAACAATAGCAAATGACTGTATTGATTTTTACCAATGTTTCAAAGATTATCATACTCACGATGAGATAATTCAAAAATTTAAAAAATCTTGTACTGGTATGGATGAAGAGTTAATCAATAACTACACTGAAAAAGTTATCAAAGCATTGAAAGAGGTGGGATAATGGATGATAAGCAAAAGGAATTAATCAGATTAAGAAATTCACTTAATACTGAATTAGATATGACTAAATCAGATATAACCGAGTCTGAACAAGCTCTAAGAAAGCTCAAGCAAAAGAGATCAAGACTTGAAGCTAGAATTGCTAAAGTTAATGGTGAAATTATAAAAGCCAATAACGGTGGTAAAGAGGTTCCAATCTATTTCTGTAACTCGAAAGGAATGATTTAAATAGAATTTACAAAAAATAAAAAAAGGTTCAGCCCAAAAGCCAAACCCTCACATAGCAATGAGAGTATAACACTGAGCCTTCTTGTATGTCAATTAAAAAAATATCTTGGAGGATAAAATGATAATAAAACTTAATAAAAACGACTTTAAAAATCTTATGGAGATTTTAGAAAAACATCAAATAATACAGGCTTCAACTTCAAATGAAGTTGTACAATTTGAAGCTTTCAAAATTGTTTATAAACTTAGTTTAGAAGAGGAGCTAGTACAAATCAAAAGCCAATCTAGAGATATTGATGAGTTTTTCAATAAAATCCATCAAATAGCTGAAATAGAAGACAGAATGATTCCTGGTGAAGGAAAGTGTTCTTTAAAGAAAATTATCGAAAAAGAGTTAGGTATTAATTTATCGGAGGTAGAAGAATGTCAGTAATTTTAATTAAAAATAATAAAGGAGGAGTTGGCAAAAGTTGGATAACTCTCCAACTCGCTCATGGACTTCAGCATGTAACAAATAAAAAGGTTTTAATTATAACGTCTGATAACCAGAATAATATTTTAGAATATGCAGGAAAAGAAAAAATAGTATCTGACTCAGGATTAGAAAAATGGATTAGAACTGGAGCTGGTGATCTTGTAAGATTAAGAGAAAAATTATTTTTTATACCTCTCAAAACATCACACCTTAACCTACAGTCGAAAGGTAAGTTGAAAGAGCTATTTGAGGTATTTAAGCAAGAATATGCATATATTTTAATAGACTCTACACCTGTTGTTGGAATAGATAAATACTTTGTTGAATTAGCAGATAAAGTAGTTGTTCCTGGATTTGCTGATAAGGTAACTATAAATTCTATAACTTCACTTTTAGAAGGAGTTGAAATTAGAAAAGTCAAATCAGTTATCATAAACAAATGGACTAAAACAGCTAAAGAGAAAGAATACTATAATGGATTGAAAGAGGTCTTAGAGCCTTTCGAAATACATCTAACTGCTCCAATAAGTCAAAGTGCAACAATTGGAAAACTTATTGATGATGGAAAAACAATCTGGGAATCTAACTCTAAAAAAATTAAAACAATACAAGAAAGTTTTGTGACTGTGATCGAGGAGATACTATGAAAGCATTGGCTAGTTTAAAAGCAAAAGTACAAGAGGATTATCAAAGTTCATTCGAATTTGAAAAGTATGAAATTGAGGAAGATATCAAAAAAGAGGTTATTGAAAATGAAGCTATTATATTTCGGAACTTCCGAAATATGTCTGAATCTTTATATAAAGTTTGTAAGGCTCTTTATGAAAATTCTCTAAAATTGAAAAGGTCTGAAGGTAGCTTTATGGCCTGGTATGAAAATATTGGATTGAGTAAAGATAAAGTATCTGAGCTTTTAAAAAGATATGATTTATATATGAACTTTCCAGATAAGGCTCAATATATAACAAGTCTTTCAACTCAGGCAGTTAAACTACTTACAGGTAAGGACCTTGATATAAATATTGTTTATGACACTGTGGAGTTGGAACTTATAAAAGTTGATGACATCAGATGCTTTATAGAGGCTAGAAGTACTCCAAAAGAGGATACCATAGAGCTAGAAGATGGATACAAGATTGAACCTCTTATTCAGAAAGAAACTAAAAAATGTGTCAACTATAAAAATTTTGAAAAGTTAAGAAAAAATATATCAGCTATGGATTCAAAACAAATATCTCAGGTTGAAAAAGAGATTGATCTATTTGAGAAATATATCAAAGAACTTAAAAAATCTTTAGCTGATAGAAGCTTAGAATTTGACAATAAAAATAATATTAAATTAATTAAATAGGTAGTTATAAAATACAAGTTTAAATTTATAAATTATAATTAGGAGGGTTGTTATGTCTACTATGATAGCAGTTGAAGAAGTTGCAAAACTTTGCAATGTTGGAAATGGTAAAGCTTATCAAATCATTAGAGAAGTTAATAAGGAAATGAAAGAAAAGGGATATCTAATAATCAGAGGTAGAGTTAATAAACTTTATCTATTAGAGAGATTTGGAATAACAAAAGGAGATTAATTATGCCAGCAACTAAGGATAAGAACGGGACTTGGATGTCCCGTTTCTATTATGTAGATTACGAAGGAAAAAGAATTAGAACTTTTAAAAGAGGTTTTAAAACTAAAAGGGATGCTCTTGAATATGAAAGAGAGTTTTTATCTAAGTATAAATTTGAAGTTACTATGACATTTAAAAGTCTATATGAACTTTATATAGATGATTTAAGTCATAGATTAAGAGAACATACTATCATAAACAAAAAATATATAATTGAAATGAAAATCCTACCATTTTTTAAAAATATGAAGCTTAATGATATTACTCCAGTTATAGTTAGAAAATGGCAAAATGAACTTTTAAAAGCTATAAACCCAAGTAGTGGAAATCCATATAGTCAAACCTACATTAAAACTATTCATAATCAACTTACAGCTATTTTTAACTACGCTATTAAGTTTCATTCATTACAAGAAAACCCTTGCCATAAAGCTGGAAGTATTGGAAAGAAACATGCTGAAGAAATGAATATCTGGACACCTGAAGAATTTAAATTATTTATTGAAACTCTTAAAGATCACCCTGCTGCTTATACAGGATTTAATATTTTATTCTGGTGTGGCCTTAGAGTTGGAGAGCTCCTAGCTCTTGAAGTAAAAGATATTGATTTTGAAAATGAAACTTTAAATATTAACAAATCTTATCAGAGATTAAATAAAGAAGATGTAATTACTGAGCCTAAGACTCCTAAGAGTAAAAGGGTTATTGAAATGCCTGCTCAATTGATTCCAATATTACAAAACTACCTAACAGCACTGTATAAACCAAAACCTAGAACAAGGTTAATTCCTCATACCAAATATATTTTTGAGCATGCTATGAAAAAGCATTCAGAAATTGCTGGAGTAAAAAAAATAAGGATACATGATCTTAGACATTCACACGCATCCTTACTTATTCATTTAGGTGTTAATCCTCTAGCTATTGCTAGAAGATTGGGACATGAAAAGGTTGAAACGACCTTAAATACTTATTCTCATCTATTTCCTAATAGTAATAAGGAGATGATGGAGTTATTAGGAAAGATATAAGGCTGATAAAAATCAGCTTTATATTTATATATAATTAAAATATAAACTTCGATTTTCTATATAAAAAATTTCTTTAGTTTTTGGAGAAGGACTTTTAGCCTCTTTATTCATTTTTATAAAAAATGGATTACTTCCTGTTGATCCACACCTAAATACTTTATATAAAATTTCTTCTTCTAAAGTTAGAGTATTTATATCTTCTCTTAAAATTTTTCCCACTTTCTTTTCTATCTCATTTATATTATCTAAATAAAATTTATATAATTGAGGCTTTGTTATTTGTAATACTTTCATAATTACATAGTCTGAAATGTCTAAATAATTTTTTGCATATTCTGCTCCAAATCTTATATGATTTAATATTTTTTCAATTTGACGTATATCTTTTACTAACATTGTTATAATATTTTTATATTTATTTTCAATAGTTTTATTTTCTACTTCAAAAATGTTATTTATTCTATCAAAAAAAATTTCGATTAAATCCTCTTTCAAAATAAAAGGTACTTCAATTTGAATTTGTACTATTTTTTCTAAATATTCATTTCCTCTTTTTTGTGATATTGAATTTAATGCATTTACAACAAGTTCATAATCATATGCTAAAATATATATTACATTATTAAATTTACCTGCACCTTTAATCAATTGAAATATTTCTATTATTTCAGTATCACTTAATCTATCTATATCATCTATTATAACCACAGTTTTTTTATTTTCTTTTCCCAAAGATATATTTATTTTTTCTTTCATTTTTTCTATATCAATTTTTTCTGGCTTAAGACTATTTCCCATCGCCTCCATTCCTTCTGATAATATTTTTATAAGATCACCAGCTACAGGAATTAATCCAAAAGGTTTTAAAAATTTGGACATTATTTGCAATTGTTGACTTACTTCTGCGGCATCTTTTCTACAGCTAAGCCCCATAAAATAAGAAAATTGTTCAAAAAAATCTGAAATTATTTGTTTTCTACTTACAAAATTCCACGGGCTAAATTTAAATATTTCAATATTACCTTTCAGTTTTTCTTCTAATAAATTTAGAATTGATGTTTTTCCAGTTCCCCATTCACCCTCTAAACCTATTACAAAATTCTCAGTATCATTATAGTTTAAAATCCCTTCTGCAATTCTTTTTACAAAATTCTCTCTTTTTAATAAATCATGATCCTTTGTTTGTATTGCTTTTTCAGCTCTTAACATAATTTATAATTCCCCCATTACTACATTTTTATAATTTATATTTTAAATAAAAAAGCTTCTAATAAGAAGCTTTTTATTTTATCCGACCTTTATTTTTTCAAATGCGATTTTATAATATATTGCAATATAGCCTACTGTGAACATAAGTTCTTGCTCTGTATAATTATGTTTTGAATTTTTTTGAACAAAACCTATTATACTATTAGCTTTTTGATGAACTTCTTGTGACATTTGATATGTATTTCTTTTTCCATTTAAAACCTTTAATCCTGATGCTAAAACAGAACTCATATACGGTGTTCCTGTTTCAGTATCGCAAAGATCATCGCAGTGACTTTCCATATTTTTTAGTTCTGAGCTATAACTTCTTAAAAAACATACCAACTGTTCTTTACTATAACTCTCTAATTTTTTAATAATTTCAGCATAATTTTTTCTTAATTTTTTCAAGTTAGATTCCCTGCTTTTTCCAAGCATACAAAATAAGATAAAAAACTATTTAAATAGTACCATATTGTCAACATTTTAGTTTTTTATTTGAATTCAAATACCTCCTAGATTAATTTTCAAATAATCTAGAATATCCCCTTATTTTTTATGCTTTTAAGCAAAAATCAACTAAAAAGTAAATTTTTATCTTTACTTTTTCTGCTTTTTATGTGATAATTATTACATAAAATTTGCATGAAAAAAGAGAGTAAAATCGCTGTCCGCATTATTACTCACGTAGGAAATATCCTAGTAAAAGTATTTTAGTTGGCGCTAAGATACTTTTTTTATTTATTTGTAGAATCATAATAACACATATTTTTTTAAAAATCTAGTCTTTTGTTTTTAAAACGCTTTCATTTGCCTTTTTTAGCCCTTCAGAATCAATTTTAGTATTACAACATACAGGTGTCACACTTGTGCCTTATTTTTAATTTTACAAAGTATTTTGCTTTCACAACAATTTAAAAAATATTTTTAACTGCACCCAAAATGCACCCATTTTATTAAAAAAACAATAAAAAATACTTATTTTTAAATTTTCGACCCCTTAAAAACCTAATAAAATCAATACATTTAAAAACAAACATTTTTTTTAAAGTTGAGTGGGAGTAGTATTTGAAAGTTAAATAACGTTTATTAATAAAAGTGTTTCGATATATATTTTAGAGGACTATTTGACTTTTTGTAATAAATAATTTAAAATTAACTCAAGAACCTTAAAGGATCTGTTGAATTGGTAAAAAAAGCGAATGATATAGGCTTTCACTTCGGTGGAAGCTTATTTCATGTATATAAGTTAGTCGCTTTTCTTCTATGTAGATAACCAATTCAACAGAAGGTTTGGCTATGTTTAAGCTAGAATTCAACTTTAACAATAACACGATTGAGGGAGGAACTTTAATTACAATTCTCTTAATCAGTGTTTTGGTTATAGTTATTTTAGTTAAACTGATATCAAAATTACACTTCTATTTTAAAATAAGTTTTTAAAATAGTTATATAATCTTTTGGAATAAGGATATAGTTAACTTTATATAAAATTTTATTCTCGTTAATCTCCTCTTCTATACTAGTTGTCATTGCCCACTTCCCGTCAATAACTCCTACTTCCCCTTTATAGTTAGTTGGAACATATGCATCTTCATAAGCAACATATAAAGCTCTCATCATTAGACCTGGTTTTAACCTAAAAAGTGGATCTTCCGATTCATATCTATTTACTTCTAAATTTTTACTCCCTTCTAATATTTTAGAAATAGTCTTACACAAATCTTCATCAGAAAAAATTTCATATCCCCAAGATACTTTAGTTATTTCTCCTGTTGTAGGTATTTTAAACTCCTCTTTTACATAGAGTGCATTATCTAAAAAAGATCTGTAAACTATAAAAGTTTCCGTTATATCTCCTACACTAAAGAGAGAAAATCCATCACCTTTGGCTATTCTTTTTCCCTCTTTATGTCCTCCCTGAGAGACGATGTAGGTACTACCTTTCCAACGTATACTATCTCCAAAAATCTCAGGAGGATTCTTTTCATTATTAAGATAAATCTTAAAAAAAATAAAAATAACAACTCCAAATAAAATAAATTTAAATTTCCTCATCTATCTCTCCTAAACATCTTCAGATATCTACAATTTATTTTTTACAAACCAATATTTATATAGATACATAAAAAATAGATATAAATATAACAGAACAATTAAAATATAAATCTTAAACATCTCTTTTAAATTTTGAAACTCATTTTCACCGAAATCTTTTTTAGAAGCATCTAACGTTATTATTTTAGTCATTTTATTTTTCTTTGTTATAACTCCTGTCGTACTAAACTCGATTCCATTTACAAACTTTAAAATTTGTTTTGAATTTCTTTTTAATAAATCGTAACTGATACCTCCAGTCGAAAAAGTATAGTAGCGTCTTACATTTTCAGGTATCAAATCTATCTTAAACATAAAATCATTTTTTCTAATCTCTCTACGCTCTTTTAAAAATTCAATCTCTTGTTCATAAAAACTATAAACATCAGCCATTTGAATAACGCTTTCATTTCTCAAAGGATATAGTGGAAGTTCTTTAAGACGAGTTACTACCTCATTATCTTCGGTAGAGTTTTCCTTTCTTAAAAGATAGATTGTTCCTGTATATTCATCTGACATAGCCTGAATATTTTTTAGAATTAATTTATCTCCTATTTCAAAATCTAAAAAACTATATTCTTTCTCTCTCGTAATAACTATCTCTTTTGGAGTACCTCTATGTAGGCCATCACTATAGATTTTAAAAGCTTTAAAAGAAAAAACTAAACAAACGATTAACGTTAATAAAGTAGATATTTCAATACATCTAACCCGACTAACTCTAGTAGTTAACTTTCCATTTGTTATAACATCATCTATTGAAAAAGTTGGAAAATATTCCACTTTACATAATTTTTCTCCAATTCTATATAGTTTTGAAAAAAGCAGACCACTTAAATTAAAAATAATAGTACATGTCACAATACACAAAGTAAATATAATCGTTAGTTTTGAAAAAGGATTAAAAAATGCAACCAACAAAAATATAAAAGATAAAATAAGGTTACTAAAAATTGGATCTGTTTTATCTTTTTCTATCGGAAAACTCTTAATCTCTTTAACATAATCTAAAATATTAAATCCATTTATCTCAATAACATAAAAACTTCCTGAATGTATAACTCCTTTTAAAGTTACAACATCATTCTCTTTTAAAAAGAATTCATTCTTATTTATAAAATGAAAATTAAAAATATTTATTTTCCAATCGTTGATATAGTCAAAAGAGTATCTGTACTTAATCCCATATTTCCCACGAAAACTTCTATCTTTTTTCTTGACCTCTCCTTCTAAAATAGTCACAGTCCCTTTATTTTTTAATAAGAATATATTTTTGTAAATTCCATTCAATAAAAGCAAATCTTTTTTAGACAAAATCTCCTTAGTTTCTTTAACCCTTTCTAATTTTTCCTTAATCACCGGTTCAAAATAAAAACTATCATAAACATAGCATAGATAGAAAAAAATAATAAAAAATGTAATTATTAAAAGTTCTCCCATTTTCCCCTCATCTCTATAAATTATTATTTAATTATCAGATTTATAATTTTTTTTATATAACTCACTTTCTTCATCTTCATTTAAAACACACTCATAGATAATAGCTCCATCTTCTGAATACTCTACCTCTTTAGATCCTGTTCTCTTATCACCAACATAAGTATCCATAACTTCATAAATTAATCTATCATTTTTAAAATTTTGTGTTTTTATCCATATACCACTTCCAAGTTTATTAACTTCATCAACAAAAAATGCAATTGGAGAATCATATTTGAAAACTTGAACTATCGTAACATCTTTTAAATGCTCATACTCTTTTTTTAAAAATATCTTTGAAGAAACATCATTTGAAATCTTAGCTAATACTTTCCTATCAGAATCATAATAAATTAAAGATATCAATCGATCATCTTCCCACATTTCATCTGTTACAATCTCTTTTGATGAATAATATGTTTTTTTCACTCCATCTAATTTCCCATTTTTCCAGTTGGAAAACTCTTTGATACTTCCATCTTCAAAATATTCATAATATTCGCCTACGTATTTTCCATTTTTCAAAGTATATTCCAATCTTTTTTTATCCGTATAGAGTGGTTTTATTTTTCCTTTTCCAATCCACTCAACTCTAAAATCCTCCTCATAATATTCAATGAATTTCCCATTACTAGCTTTATAATCTCTATATAAATCTATAGGAAAAAGAATTGTATCATACAGAAATGACGATGTTCTATCTACCATATATACAGGAATTGCTAAAGGCTCTAAAGTCATTCCAAGCACAATATATAAAGTTCCCTCTGTGCTATTACTACTCATCTTAAAATTAAGAGAGGGATATACTCCTCTATATCCCTCTCTTCTTTTAATTTTAGATGTGAAAGATGTCAAAAATATAAAAATGGCTATACCAATTCCTACTATTAATTTCTTATTCGAACTTTTCACATTACTCTCCCAATAAAAGCATTAAAATAATTCCAGCTACTCCTGCTATAGCCATTGGCATTAAAACACCTAAAATAAATCCATATAAAATTCCTATTTTTGAAACTCCTATTTTTTCATCACCTTTAGTTATTCTTCTTTTTAAAGATAAAAAATAGATATAGTTACCAAAAAATCCCATCAGTCCCATCAAAGCATAATTCAAGCCTCTAATAGTAGAATTAGAGATTACTTTGAAAGAGAAAAACTCATACATCATTGCTATAAAACCTAATAAAGCAACACAACAACCAACAATAAAAGTTTCAAAATACATTCGTCTATATCCCATCCATAATGGACCTAAAAATAAGGCACAGAAATTAGTTTTATTTTTTGGTCCTTTAAAAATATTTAGATAGTACTCTCCTTTTTTATCAATATACTTTAATAATTTCTCCTCATTACTTTCTAAGAACTCTTTATTTTTTTGATTTGATTTTATATAATTACTCATCTTCTCTCTCCTTCTTTTGAAATTGTCCATATTTATTATAGTATTTTATTTCTACAGAATTATATTTTTTTATAATTTCATCTGAGTTAAGCATTAAATCTTTGTACTCAATATTATATACCTTAACAATAAAAGAATCATCCTCTAAATAGGTAAATAACTCTCTTACATAAAGTTCCTCGTCATAATCATTAATCTCTTGATACACCAAGTCTCCTATATCGTTATAAATAAATTTTTCAACAACTCTACCAGCAACATCAAAATCTAAACTACACTCTAACTTTTCATTCTCTTTAAAGAAATTCGAAAATATTAATCTACCATCTTCATCATATCCATGCTCTTCCTTCATATTCCCTTCTGGATAATAACTTATACTATTTTTCATATTCTATCAATTCTCCTTCTTCTGAATAAAAATTATGCTCTCCTATCCAAGAGATATCATTGTTATAATTATCTTCATAAATATAATCTCCCTCTTCTCTTATGTTACCATTAGGATAATATCTTTTAAATCTATACACATTTTCATCCGATAAATAAATTGTACTACTCTCTAAAGTTTATAGCAATAGGTAAGGCTTTGAAGTTATCTCCACCTTTTCCCCTGCTCCACACCGT
>NZ_JRJZ01000097.1:0-12921 GCF_000800875.1 Cetobacterium sp. ZWU0022 | reverse complement strand
CTATTTCTAATAAATTTATTTCTTGTTTAATAGTTATATCTTCAACAATTTCAATTATTTCAGCATCCTGAATCGTTTCATTTCCCAAATCGAGAGCTCTCGATTTCAAATGATCTACTTCTAGAGTTTTTTTTCTCTCTTCCTTTACTTCTTTAGCGGTTTTTAACTCCCCTTCTAAAACTTTCTTAACTATAGTTTCTGGTGTTTTTTTATTTATAGCTTCTTTTATCGTTGCATCTGAAAGTTTTAATATATTTTCTTTATACTCTGGTCTTTCTAAAGTTAATTTAAATCTACCTCTAAATAAATAAACTTGATCTTTATTAAATCCCATAGCTTTATACCATGCTGCAAAGTTTATAGGCTCCTCTTCTGTTGAGTATCTTTTAAATACATTCCTAGCATTTTCTAAAGTTTCTCCTATTGCACATGCAATCTCTCCAATTCTTTTTCCTTGAAGTATTAAATTTTTTTCATATTCTATCAAAAAATTTTTATCTTCTATTTCCATCTCTAAAGAATCATAATCAAAGTTAGATTTTAAATTTCTTATATCACTACTAATCAATTGACCTAATCCAATTTCATCTTCTTGACTTTCCTCATACCTTTTTTTTATTTTTGCTAATCTATTTACTGTCATTTAATATCACCTTAGCTACATTTAAATAGTCTTTTGCTCCATTTGAAGATTTATCTGCTTTAAAAATAGAAATTTTCTCTATTCCTATCTCACTTAATTTACTATTTATTCTTATAGCCGGAAGTACTTTTGAATGAGTATTTAAAAGCATTTCATGTACTTCACCAGATATTTTCTTTCTTCCATCTAACTTAGTTGGTAATATTCCCAATAAATTTAACTCTGGATTTAAATGTTTAATAGGTGACTTTAAAACTTTCAATAATAGATTCAATCCCTCCATGGATGCTAATTCACATTCACAAGGAATAATTAAATCTGTTGATGTTGCTAATGCGTTTAAAGTAAATATAGAAAGACTTGGTGGACAATCAATTAATATAAAATCATATTTATCCTTTATTTTATCGATAGCTTTCTTTAATCTAAATTCTTTATTATAAGATGAATTTAACTCTAATTCTGCTAATGTTAATTCTATCGTACTTGGTAACAAGTCAAATTCTTCTAACTTCTCTACACAATTTTCTATATCTTTTTTTTCTGCTAAAACTTCCCAAACTGATAAGTTAGGAGAATCTTCCATAGAAAAAAAAGTTAAAGTCCCTTGTGGATCCATATCGACTAAAAGAACTTTTTTTTCAAAAGTAGAAAGTGCTGATCCTATAGAATGTGTTGATGTTGTTTTTCCAACTCCCCCTTTAAAATTAAGTAAACTAATAATTTTTGCCATTTTTCCTCCTAAATCTTTGAACATTATTTTGTGAATTCTACAAAAAATTACTTTTTATTATTTCTTTTAATTTTTCTATAGTTAGATTTCTACGAATAAAATAATCTGCACATTCCAATATAATTTTTCTTTTAATAATCTCAATATTATCATACTCTATTTTCATTAAGTCTTGATATAATTCTACATATTCATCTATACACTCTTTTAACTTTTGTCTATCATTTATCATAGTATCTTCTATTCTGGGTGATTCATTTTCACTTTTAATTTCTTTTTTACTCTCTAAAATTTGAGGATATCTTTCTAAATAATCACAGATTAATTTTTTCCTACTTCCCATAAAAGCTAGTTGTTGTATTTTAGTTTCCATTCCACACAATTCAATGTATTCTCGATAAACATATCCTTCTATACCGTTTTGA
The DNA here is from genome assembly GCF_000800875.1 of Cetobacterium sp. ZWU0022. Lineage (NCBI taxonomy): Bacteria > Fusobacteriati > Fusobacteriota > Fusobacteriia > Fusobacteriales > Fusobacteriaceae > Cetobacterium > Cetobacterium sp. ZWU0022. Next base: position 11,120 of record NZ_JRJZ01000097.1, on the reverse strand, counting down.
ATATTTATAGGTAGTTTTTCAAATTTTTGATATAAATTATCAATTATTTTTTCTTTTTTTAATACCTCTAATGAGATATTTTCATTTTTAGATTCTTTTTTAGGAATGTTTACCTCTAAAACTTCTCCATCAAACCAATTATTTTCTAATGATTTTAAAAAATAAGCTCTTGGACTCTTTAAATTTTTTTGTTTTTTTAAATATTGAACTGCTAGTAAAACCTTTTCTATTCCATAATGATCAATAGAATCTTTTATTGTCTTAGGCATAGTTTTTAATTTTTTAGCAGCATTTGGAAGTTTATTTATAATTTCATTAATTACTTCTAACGTTATTTCTTCTTTTTTTTCTAATAAATTTTCAATAACGGGTTCATGCTCCATATCTGATATTGCTAAAGAGGTTGTCATTCTTTTAAAATCGTTTAAATCTGTATAAAATCTATCTTGCTTTAATATTAAATTAGTTTCTGAGAAAAATATCTCAACTTCTGACTTTTCCCAAGTTGTATCTTTTATAAAATTAAAATTTTTAATTAAATTTTTTTCTTTTAATTCTTCTAAACTTTTACCAATAGTCTGTATAGTTCTAGCAATATTTTTTTTATCATATTTTAATGGAATTCTCTTTATAAGAAATAATATATCTACTTTTAAATATAAATCATTGAATCTTAATTTTTCAATAAGCATATATATGGTTCTAGAAGTCCCATTAGTAATGGTTAAAAGAGTGTCTGAATCGTAAACTAGATAACCTTTTGAAACTAGATTATCATAAAAATAATCTGAAACTGCAATTTCATAAGCCTCTTTTATTCTCTTATCAGAGATTTTTTCTTTTAAAGATTTATTTTTTTCATCTTCTAATTTTAATATTTCTAAGCTCATTATTGTTGTATGAACCTCTTTTGTTAATAAACTTTTTTCTTTATTTGAATATAAAGTATTTTTAAACTGATAATTCGTCGAAGCTAATCTAATTAAAGCATCTTTAACTCTTTTTACATAATCTTTTGTATTCATATTTAATTCTTTTTTTAATTCATTTGCTGTTACAACAAATCTTCTTTGCATTCCTTTTTTTTTCATAAGCTTCATTAAAATTATAAATATTTTTTCTTCTAATTCACCTGGAATATAATTTCCATTCATTGGAACTACGTTGATATAAATATCTCTTTTCTGATTAAAAAAATACTTCACAATTTGATTGACTTTTCGCTTAGGATTTTTAGAAAACAGAGGATATTGTATGGCATTCATATCTACTCTTATTAGAGATTTATTTTTTAATAATTCTTCATCTAGATAGATATTTTCTTCAACTATTTCTGTTTCTGGCATTTCAACAACTTCATCTTCTAACCAATTCATAAATACAACTTCCTTTCTCCTCTTTAGTGAGGGTATTTCACTAAAAAATACTTATTTCCTCTTTAGTGAGGTATATTTTTATAATGATTTTAACATATTTTTTGATTAAAATCACTAAATTCTTAAAAAATACCCTCTATAACGAGGAAACCCCCAATAATGAGGAGAGATACCCCCTAATAATGAGGATAAATACCCCTCGATGACGAGGAAAAAAACCCTCAGTAATGAGGAGAGATACCCCCCAGTAATGAGGATAGATACTTTTTGCATTTAGCCTAATGTAATCAAGGTCTAATCAAGTGTTTTTTTTCATTTTTTTTGTTACCTAACAATATAAACAATATAACAATATAAAACAACTATAAACAATGTAAATTTTAAAAATCCATACTAAAACTTTTTCTTTTCTTTTTCTCTATTTCAAAATCAACTAAATAGTTACCTAAGATTTTTCCTCTTAAATTAATATAATTTGAATTTAAAGATGCTTTAGTAAATCTATTGGATATATCTTTTTCAAGATCTAATTCTCTTTTTAAGCTTTTTGTCTCTTTAATAAAAAATTCGTTAAGTTCAGATTTCTCTCTAAACATATTTCTCTGTTTATGATATCTATTACTAATACTATCTCTTAAATTATTAATTCTAGATATCTCTTTATGAAGTTTTTCATCTCCAATTGATCTTTGAATATCTTTAAACTCTTTTTCTAATTTTAAAAGAGACTCATTAACACTTTTAAGTTCTCTATTTACTCTAGACAAAGATCCTAAATGCAATAATTTTTTAGATAAAGTTGAATATGAATTTTTTTCTATTTGTAACTCAATTCTTTTATTATCTAAAACTCTGTATTCTTTCATAGCTTTAAAGTATCTCCCCTTACTCAAACTATTTAAAGCTAAGTTTTCAATATATTCAAATTTCATATCTTTAAAATAACTATAAATTTCAGATAATTTTGAAGCTCTTAAATTCGATTTACGACTTTCAGACTCTTTATTGGATACATAACGCTCAAAAACACCGTCATCCATCTTAATGAGCTTTTTACGAAGAATTAGAGCTATTATTTTTTTGTCCAATAGAATAGATTCTTGTAACTCTTTTTCTTTTAACAATTTTGCCTCTATACTTTTTTCAATTCTAATCTTTTTATTTCTCATTTCAGGAGTGGAATAATCGCTTTTTATTTTTTCAATTTGAAATAAAATAACTTTATTGGATTCGTTTAATATTTGAATCTCTTTTTTACAGAAATTTAACTCTTTTTCATCACCAAATCTAAAGTTATTACAATAAGCTCTATGAAACATTAGATTTAATTCATTAGAATCCAATTGTCTCTTCAATTTAGAATATTCACCTTTAGTTAGAATATTTAAACTTGTAGTTTCTAAGTTTTTTAACTGTCTTGGAATATTTTTTAAGATCTTTTCAGCTTTTTTTATTTCATAGTTGCTTTGATTAAATATATTAAACATAGTATTGAAACTATTTTTTAATTTTTCTTCTGCATAAACTTTAAATTCATTCTCTTGTATTGTTTCTTCAAATTGATCCAAATACTTTTCTAAATTAAGTTTATCATTGTTTAAATTTTTCAATAATAGATTTAAAGAATCTAATCTATTTTTTTCCATGTTAAAGCTGCTTAAAAGCTCATATTCAACTTTTAAGATCTGCACATTTATTCCTTCTAATTTCTCATGAGTGTCTAAAATATCTTGGTATTTACTATCACTAAAACTATTTAACTCTAAATCAATCTCTTTAATTACATCTTTTTTCAAAGATTTTTCAGCTTCTAATCTTTCTAATTTTAGAATTTCATCTTTTAACTCTTTTATCTCTCTAATTTAACTTAAAAAATTCAAGCTTCTGTTTATGAGTTTCATTTAATTTCTCTTCAGGTTTTTTTAATAAGGCTCCATTAATGTGAATAGGATTTCTGTTTAAAGATTCAGCCAAAAGATGATCGCCTTTTTCTAAAGCAATCTCTCTTTGTTTTTCTAAAGTTTCACACGAAACTCTCTCATTAACATTGGCATTTTCTAAATATTTATTCTGCATCTCTTCCCAAATTTTTCTGATCTCTAATAACTTTTCTATATTATTCCAGCTTGTATTTTTCTTACATCCTCCAAGTTCTGGAGATTTGGCGTTAGCTCTTTTAAAAAAAATATCTTTATTTCGCTCAATTCCATCAAGCTCTCTTGGAGAAAACATAATATGAGCGTGAGTATTTAAAATCTCATTTTTGTATGAACTTTCTTTACTGTGAATAGCCACAGAATAGTGATATTTTCCCTCTAAAATAGTATCTATAAACTCATTTAAAAGTTCAATATTCTTCTCATGAGATAGTTCATTAGGAAGGGAGATTCTAATCTCCTTATAGACTGTACCATTGATTCTTTCTTTTTCATCAGCAGCTACCCAAAATTCTTTAGGAGATTTGCACCAGTTAGGCAAATTGTGATTAGTATATTTAATCTCACTTTCTTTATTAGCATACTTGTTTTGCCCTAAAATATAGTCAATATGGGGACCACCTTTTCCAACTTTACCGTAAGATATATTCAAATGATAATTTGCCATGATTTCACCTCCTAAAAAAGTCGAAGACACCTGAAAGGTCAGAATACCTCTTCAAACACGCAGTTTCTCACAATTTGCCAAGGCAAATGTGAGAAACTATTAAGCGTGCACTCTGGTGACTTCTGTTGCTCACTTATACCAAGCTAATGATCAATTCCTTTATTTTTTGTTTTGTTTTAATTTGACCTAATAACTGAGCAAAAAATAAAAGAGCTTATATTCAAAATAGAACAAAAAAATTATTGAATATTTAAAAATTATAAGAGATGAGATACTTCAGAAGAGTTATAACTCTCATCTAGAGATGATTTTAAAGCTATATTCCAAAGAAAAAAATTTAAAATATGATATAATCAAAGAAAAAAGACAATTTTAAAAATATGAATTTAATTTGTAAAATTTATTGTGTTACTTTTAATTAATATGAAATTAGTGTAGTAGTAGTTATTTATATAATTAAAATTGAAAGTAGGTTTAATCAAAATATAGAATCTAAAAGAGTAGAAATTTGATCAATATAACTTGTGCCTAGAGGTATTAAGAGGTTTTTAAGTAGATAGATTTAATATTTCCTTAATTATTATGAAAGGAAGCAGATATTTTCAAAGTATTTAAAATTAAAGAATATTGATATAGTTTTAGCATTAACAGATTACATTAGTAATTGGAATAATAGTCAAATTTTTTTATTTAAACTTATTATATTAAGCATACTAAAATAAAAAAGGTAGGTGGAGAATGTATAGAGTGACTTTATTAGAAAAAGAGGTGATTTTATCATTAAAAGAGTTAAAAAATTATGAAAATACTTTTGCCTATATTGAATCTTTAATAAAGCAATTGGGAAAAAATAGAAAAATTATAGTTCATGAAAAAAGAAATGATAAATGGGAAAAATTTGGGGAGTGGAAATTAGAACAATAAAAGAGGTGATTTTTTGATAAACTTAGAGTTAGAAAAGTTAATAAGAAAAATAGCTACTGAAATAGATGAAAAAATAAAAAATTTTGATTTTAAAGTTAAGGATATAACTTTTGATAAAAAAGATGATGAAATTTTAAAAATAAGAATAACTAAAAAGTAAAGAATATACGAATGGAGGAAGTAGTGAAGTTAGAAAGCTTTAAAGATAAATATAGAGATGTAGTAGATGAGGGATGTGTATTAAGTGGTTATTTAAATTCTTGTAAATTAACTATATTTGCAACCTATAAAAATGATGGAACTTCTATAGCAAATTATGTAATGCAATGTGAACTAGAAAGTGGTACTTCTAGTATTAAAACTTTTGAGAATTGGGAAGGATTAGTCCTTTTTGTAAAAAACTTAGAATCAATGTAAAATAAAAACCTTAGCTTTTGAATTGAGGTCATTGGCTAAGGTTTTTATCTTGAAACATTTTTTTGTTTTTAAAATAGTTATTAAACTAATATTAATATAATTATATCTAAAACTAACTAAAGATTCAAATAAAATTTACAAAAAATAGAAAGAACCTCTGGGGGGGATAGAGGTTCTACTATTTGGGGGGATTAAATTATTTATTACTTTTAACACTTTTTATAATATTTAGACAAGAGATTATATAGAAAAAGTTTTAAAAAATATTTTATTTTTTTTAAACTTTTAATAAAAAAATAAACGTCTAAAAGTCATAATAATAGTTGGAAGGTAGAAAAGGATTTAGTAGTTTTAGAGTATTAAAAATAGCCATCACACAGTTTCAAAGATGTTTTAATTTTTAAAAATAAAGAGAGAGAATATTTTAATTAATTTTAACAAATCATGAAGTTGTTTTTCTAACTATTATATGAGGTAATAGATTTAAAGTCAGTAAACTGTTTTACTATTAAGAGATTTAAAAGTTTTTTAAGAAAATGATTGAAAGTTTTAAAGTTATTAGAAGGTGATTTATTAGTGAAGTAGAGGGATTTGTGATGGTTGCCCTCTACTTTTTTTATGGAAACTTATGATGTGAAACATAAGCAAAATTTATTGAGATGAGCCTTAATGACATCTTACAAGATTAAGTTTGACAAAAAGGCCGTAAAAATCGATTTTTGAATAATGCTTCAAATAAATTGAGTAGAATAAATCCTGTTTCTTTAGTAGATTCAGGATTTTTTTATTTTTAAAACTTTAGAATAAAAAGTTATTGACAGGCCCGGGGCTCTAATATATCTTGTTATTTATCACTGAAAGGAGAGTAGATATCATGAAAATATTAATAAATGATTTTGTGAATAGAGTTGGAATTTCTAAAGATATAATCAAAAGACTAAAAGGATTAAAAACATTATCTCATGAATTAAAGGTGAATAATTCTATTCAAAATTTAAAAAATGGGAAGCTAGAAAATCCCTTGCTATTAGATGATAAAAGATATTTATACTTGGAAGATTTAAAAAAATTAATTGTGTATAGTTTAATAAGAACTAGAAAATCAATTCCAAAAGATGTAATTTTAACTCAAGATATATTGAAGAAAGATGATATAGATAATCTTATAGCAAAATTGATTTTATCAGAAAATAAAAGATTTAAGTTGATGAAAGATAAAATTATAAATGGATTAGATATAGAGGAGTGTTTAAAGGTATTAGAAGAACTTTATCCTAAAAAGATGGATGAGATTTATACCATCGATGATATGTTAGGCTTTGAAACTATTGCAAATAAATATATTGAGATAAAAAGTACAGAAAGTAATAAAATTCAAAAGAGTGAGAAAAAACAAGAGTTAGAATCTACAGATAATATTTTAGAAGATATTTTTAAGAAATATTCGGAAGAACCATATGGTTATTTTCCGTTACAACACCCAACTGGAAATGGTAAAACTTTTCATCTAGAAAATTTTATTGTAAAAAATATAGTTGATGATTTTAAAAATTTAAAACACAATAAAATAATAATAATTACTAACAATAAAATTAATATAAATGAAATTTATAGAGGAATTGTTAGTAAATTAAAAGCACAGACTCAAGAAAGTAAAAAAGAGTGTATTTTTCAAATGAAATCAGTTGGTGATATATTAAATGACGCCAGGTTTTTAGATGAAATCTTAAATGATTTAGATAAAGATTTAAAATTTTATAATCTTTTTCAGTTCAAAGAAAGCTTTATAAGGAAATTTAAAGAAAAAATTAGGCTTTTAAAAGAACATGTAAATAAAAAATCACCATTAAATTCTAATGATTTTTTAAAAGAATATATGAGCGAAATAAAAAAATGTATGTTTAAATTTTTTAATTTAAAAGAAAAAAATGAAATTTATTATGAGGATATGAAGCTTCCCAATTTTTTATATAAACTATTTCCAATGATTATAGAGGAGAATCTTCAAAAGAGAATTCTTATTATGACAACGGACAAATTTTTATATGGGTATGTTGGACGTAAAGGAACAGAGTATTTTTATGAAAATTTTAGAGATAATTTAATCTTTATAGATGAAATAGATTCAGCTAAAGACAAATTTTTAGATTTCATAAAAAATAGAAGAACTTTAAATATCCCAAATATAATAGATGTATTCAATGATAGATATAATTTATTTTCAGACATTCAAAATAATCAGTTGAATACTTTAATAGAAAAGCTATCTAAGTTTGAAAGTATGAGAGATGATTTAGATAAGCAAAATATAGAGAATAGAAAAATAAAGTTTCGGGAGAAAGTAAATTTCTTTATGGATAGAGGTAAATTTTTAAGAGAGAAGTATTTTACAACAGCAAAATATTTTGAACTTGAAAATGAAACTAGAATAGATCTTTTTGAAAATGAAAATCACTATGTTCAGTCGGATAGAAAAAAACTTTATATTGATATAACTAATGATAGTTGTTTAATAACAGAAAGAAAAACTTCTTTAGAATTAACAGCGTTAATTGATGATCTTTTTAACTATAGTTACAATAAATTTTATAAATTGTTAAATGAAATTTACGACTATCATATGTTATTAAAAGAAGATAATGAAATTGAAAAAGAGATAATAACTCATTTTGTATATAATTTAGAATCACAAAAAGAGATGTTGAATGAGTATAAAAACTACTATATTCAAAAGATAAAAATATTACAAGATAATAAAAGTTTTATGGATAAGGAATATAGTTATATACATATATCAGAAATAAATCCTGATTATAAAACAAATAGAAAAGTTAGAATAAAATGTCAGTATATGTATATAACTCCAGAGGAATTTTTATATAGTATTTGTAAAAATAACTTTGTTTTTGGAATATCAGCAACTGCAAATATAGAAACATGTATAGGTAATTTTGATATAAAATATCTAAAAGATAGATTAAAAAACAACTATTTTCAAATGACTAGTTTAGAGAAAAAAGTTTTAAAAAAATCTCTTTTAAAAATAAATAGTTTTGAAAAAAATATTGAGCGAGAATTATCAGTTTTTAGAGATAATTCTATACTTTTAACAGATCAAAGCAAAGGATTTCAGAATATTAATACTTTTTTAAAAGATCCAAAGAAATATAGATTACAAAAGCTTATAAAAAATATATTTAATGGAGCTTTAGAAAGTGTAGATGAGCAATTAGATGAGAATAAAAGAGATTTTCAAAAAAATTGTATTAGTTATGCTGTAACAGTTTTTTTAAATTTTTTATTAGATGAAGATACAAGTAGTTTATTATTTTTAAGTAATAGGCTTACTCATAAAGACATTTTAAAAAAGACAGCATTTGAACTAGGAAAGCATTTAAAGAAAAAAGTTTATTTTAATGCTTATAGATCCAAAGAATTAGATGATATTTTAAAAAATAGTAATGAAAAAGATAATGAATTGATGGAAAATTTAAAAGATTATAAAACAAAAACTATAATATTCACAACTTATCAAAGTGCTGGAGTCGGAGTAAATATAAAGCATACTTATAGTAAAAGACTTGATAGTAAACTAATTAAATTAAACCAGGATATACAAAAAGAAACAGGAATCTCTTTAAAATATAAAGATATTGATGAGATAGCACTAGAGAATAAAACTAACATTGTTAGCTTAGAAGATCTGTTCAACGAAAAGATAGTTTTATTATACTATACCAACTTATTATTAAGATGTAAGGCTTTAACAAAGAGAGAGAGATCTTTACTTTTAAATAGATTTAATGATATTGATTTTAAGAAAGTTTATAAAAAAAGATATGATTATACTGAAAATGTGATTGGAAAAATTATTCAAGGAATAGGAAGGTGTAATAGAACCAAGGTTCGATGTAAAAAAAGAAATATATATTTAGATAATGATTGTTTTGAAGTTATTAAAAGTTTTAAAGATGCTGATAGATTATTTATTGACGATTTTAACTTTTTATTAACAGAGGCGTTTAAAGAAAAGGGAGATTTAAAAAATAACTTTCAACAAGAGTTATTGAGAAAAGACCGAGAAGTAAGAAGATATTTTGAAAATACATATTTAGATGAGATATCTATCAATAATCAGCTTATAAGAAATACAGAAGATGAAGATAAGAGATTAGATTATATAAATAGTTTTATGAATTTTTACAAAAAGTATGAAAGATTTAGAATGTATGTTTTAAAAAATCCTACAAGAGGTCTTGAGGAAATTGAAAGTGTAGCTTATTTTTCAGCTATGGAAAAAATTGATAATTATACCGTACTTGGAAGTGCTGGAGATAAAATTGATAATATACTATTTAATACAACAAATGGAAATATCTCTAAAAAAGATAGTCGTTTAGATGAACTAAAATCTATTCCGCTTTTAAAAGATATTTTAGAGAATAAAGTTGGTTTGTTTGAAAAAAATGATCAGATAGTTTTACCATATATTTATCAAGCCATATTTAAAGGAACTTTAGGTGAAGTTTTAATAAAAGAGATTTTTAGAATTTATGATATTAAACTCAAAAATATAGATGAGGTTTTATCTATAGGTATGTTAGAGATATTTGATGATATAAGTGAAAGTGGTATGTATATAGATTATAAAAATTATAATTTAGAAAAACTTAATAGTAGAGAGTTTTTCAACGATATAATCAGAGAGAAAGTTATTCAAAAGAGAAGATACATAAGCTCTGATAAAAAATTATTTATTGTAAACCTTATAAGTAATAAATCAAAGGTATTAAATAGAGATATAGCTTTTTATAAAATTCAAAATATTTACAACGAAAGTTACAAAACCTGTAAATATGAAGAGAGTGAAGTTGTTCTTATTTCAGGAGTTTTAAGGTATAGAGAAAATAGTGAAGAATTAGAAATAAATGAAGTTCTAGTGAATGATTTAAAAAAAATGTTGGAGAGAAAGTAATGAAAGAATATTTTTACGATGGTAGATTTAAAATAAAAAAAATAAATTATGGCAAAATACTTAAAGATTTTAAAATTTATAAGGTTAATTTAGATATTGTTGGATTAAAAAAAGAGAGTAGTTTTAAAGAATATAGTTTATTTTTAAAGAAAATTCGAAGTTTAAAAGGAATAAAATCATTTTATATAAATAAAGACCTTTATATTTTAGGAGGACAAAATTTAGATATAGGTAGTTTAGATTTTTTAGAATCTTTCATAATAGGAGAGGCATATATGATTGATGAAGTAGAAGATTTAGAAAAAATTGAACCTTTGACACTTTTAAATCTTTTGATAAGATATTTAGCTTATGAAGATATTATGAAAATGGATAAAGATATAAAATATATTGATATTAACTCCATCTACTTTTTTATAAAAAAATTATCTAAAGATAAAATATATAAGTTTTTAAGATGTAGTTTTCAAAACTCCAATAACTTTGAGGAATATGTTTTAAATTTAACTCAAAAAACATTTACTCATGAATCTCTTTTTTATGATAAGTTTAAATTGAAAAGAAGTATGAAAATTGGTTATGATACTGCTACAAGATTACTTTTACCAAATGAAGACGGAAAATATTATGAAAAAAATCCTTTTTCTAAGAGTATAGAAACAAATTTTTTAGTTCAAACTCCTAATGATTTAACAAAACTTAAATCTTATTACTTTACACTTTTAAAAGATTTACTAGAAGAGTATTTATCAAAATATATAAAAGTAGAACTTTTGACATTAAAAAATTATGAGCATTTTGATAATAAAAGTAATAAATCATAT
>NZ_JRJZ01000057.1:0-8314 GCF_000800875.1 Cetobacterium sp. ZWU0022 | reverse complement strand
AACTATTATACCTCAAAGGATTGGAGTAGTTTCAATAAATTTTAAGTTAACAGAAACAAATTAAAATAAGGGGGAATAAATGAGGATAATATTTTATATGTTTTTGATATCTTTAAATTTGTTTGCAATTACTCAGGAGTTAACATTGAATTATAAAGCTAATGAACCATTGTTAGGAAAGGGGCACTATTTGATTTTATCAGATGTACCAGTAGCAACTTATCCAAATACAGTGGGATATTTTTCAAGCGTTGATATAGTGGGGAAGAATTTAACGATAGGAAAAGATTTGGAAAGAGTTATTATAAAAAAAGATGGAAATGTTTTACTTCAAAAAAATGTGGAGTGGGAGCAGTATAGTTTTACAGTTGAAAATATAGAGTTGGGTGGACTTACTATAAATCTGAGATGGAAAAATTTGAATCGGCAAAAAATGGAACTTATGGTAGATCAGTGGAACTTGGTAAAAGGTAAATATGAACTAGAGATAGAGTATCAATATTCGGATAGAAAAGAAGTTTTGAAACTAAGTATTAATATGCCTGAATTTAATCCTGAAATATATTTAGATTTTGATTATAAAACTCCGATTTTGAAGAAACAGGAGTATGGTAAAAAATATTTGATTATAAAAAAGATAGGTTTGAATGATTATGATCTAGAAATAACTAAAAACAAGGTAAATTCGGAAGGACTAAAATTGAATTTAGCTAAAGAAGCTTCATTGAAAATCGTTCAGGAAAATATAGAGAAGCAAGAAAGTTTAGAAAATGTTAGAATTGTTCCTTTAAAAGAGGTATATCCTAATATTTATATCGAGCAGTTAAATGATGATATATTTAATGATACGAAAGAGATTTATATAGGGTTAGAGTTGCCTCAAAACTTGGATTTAAATATGAATTATAGAATTGAGGGAGAGGTATTAAGTCTTAGTTACAATAGAGTAAAAAAGGTTTTGATTGATAAAGTTTTTATATTAGCTATGAAAAATGAAGTTTCAAAGACGATAGCCTTAGATAAATGGTATATACCTGGGCAAAAAATATATATTGATGATTTTAGAGAGGTTCAAGGGTATTATTTATTAGAGGAAACGGGAGTATTGTCTGGAAAATATAGTGGTCTTAAAATAAAAGTAAATGATATAGAAGAAGAGATAGATGAGTTTGGAGAAAGTGAAGAGATAGATTTAGATTTTGGAAGAATGAAAATTGAAAATGGAAGAGCTTCTATTTGTATTGATAAGTTAAATCATTTAATTCAAGGGTCGGAAATTAATTATAAAATTTTTGATAAAAATGAAAATATTATAGAGAGTGTTCGTTTAAAGTTTTATATAGAAAATTAGTTTATAAAATATTATTAAATAAAAAAGGTGAGGTGTGAAATTATGAAGAAATTGGTATTAGTTTTGTTTGCGATTTTTTTAATGGGAGGATGTTTTGCTAAAAAGGTAGATGTGTTATCAAAAGTTCTCGATAATACTTACAGTTTAGAGAATGTAATTGAAGAAAGTCAGATTGATGTTTTTTTTCAGAAGGAAAAAATAGTAGGTAATTCTGGAGTGAATAGATATTTTGCAACTTATAAAATAGATGGAGATAAAATTTCTGTGGGGGAAATAGGTACAACTAGAATGATGGGACCAGAAAATTTAATGTTACAAGAGCAAGGGTATTTAAAAAACTTAAAAGAAGCACAAGAGGTTAGAATAACAGAAAATGGAATTCGAATAGTTACAAAAAGTGGAGTGGAATTAAATTTTGTTAAGAAATAAAAAAATATTAATAAATATAATGATTTTGTTTTTACTCTTGTTGACAGGGTGCTCATCAGCTAAAATTAGTGAAAAAGAAAGACAGGTTAGAGTAGTTAAAATTTCAGGCTTTTACAACAATTGGAAGGGGACTAAATATAGATTAGGTGGAACTACTAAATCAGGAGTAGATTGCTCAGCTCTTATGCAACACTTATATAAACAGAAGTTTGAAGTTAGTTTACCTAGGACAACTGAAAAGATGTCCTTAGAAGGGAAAAAAATAAAAAATAGAACTCACTGGGAAGTTGGAGATTTGTTATTTTTTAAAATTGGTAGAAAAAAAATACGTCATGTAGGTGTTTATTTAGGAAATAATAGATTTTTACATGCATCAACCTCTAGAGGGGTGATTATCTCTGAGGTTGATGATTATTGGAGTAAGCATTTGTGGCAAGTTAGAAAGGTTTTGTAAATTATACCTAAATTGTTATTATATTTTAAATGTACAGATAAAGTTTTTGTTATAAAAAAATTATATTGGAAAATATTAAGTAAGATGTGTTAACATGTGAAGTACTAAAAAATAACATCTTAATATGGAAGTGTGGTTAAATTCCACTACGGCCCCGCCACTGTAAAATTGACGAAAGCACAAAAGCTCACTGAGGTAACTTGGGAAGAGGTGCGAGTAGGGTGAAATGAGTCAGGATACTTTTAAGATGATACTTCGAGGGAGGAAAAATGAATAGAAAAATCATGGTGCTAAGTCTTTTGACTTACACAACTTTGGCTTATTCAAAGTTAGATGAGAGGATTATAAAACTGGAAGAAAGTGTTATAACCACAGATAATTTTGAAACCAATATCAAAGAAACAGGAGCGAATATAACAGTTATAACAAGTGAAGAGATAGTTGAAAAAGGGGCTCAAAATCTTGTGGATATTGTAAGGATGGCACCTGGAGTTATTGTATCACATTATTATGATAGTATTAGATTTGATGTGCGTGGAGCAGGGAGTCCTGTTCATGCAGAAAAAAATACCATAGTAACATTGGATGGAGTACCTATAAAAGGAGATCAGATAACAAATATTCCAATAGCAAATATTGAAAGAGTAGAAGTTGTTCCTGGCGGTGGAGGGATTTTATACGGTGATGGAGCTATTGGAGGAATTGTAAATATTAGATTAAAAAAAATTGATTCATTTTCAGAGGGGAAAAATTATTCAGGGCATATATCAGGATCTGTATCAAGTCATGAATCTAATAAATTTGGTGTTGGTGTGAATACAAAAATGACAGAAAAAATTGCAACAAGTATTGGATATAACTCTAGCTTACAAAGAAGTGATAAAAGAGGCGATGAATATGGAGATATATTTAGTAAAAGAAAGAACTTTGTGCTAAGTACAAAATATAATTTAAATGATGGAGAGATTGACTTTAGATATACAAGAGATGAAAAAAAATATGCTAAAGATGGTGATGTACCAGAGGATATTTATGAAAATGATAGTAGAAATCCGGGGAATATTTCAAGAGGTGAATCACATAGCAATGATTATTACTTAGGATATAGATATGATTTGAGTAAAAAAACTCAACTATACTCTTATTTAGGTTTTTATGAAAAGAAATTTGAAACACACAACCCTAAAAAGGGGGAAATAAAGCATGAAGATGATCAAGAGAAAATATATGGAAAAGTTCAAGTGAAACATAATTATACAGAGAGTGATTATTTTATGTTAGGAACTGATTTAACTAAAGAGATTGCGACTCCCCAGAAAGAGAAAAAATTAGATGATTCAACAAAAGATAGTTATGGAATATTCTTAATGAATGAAAATAAAAGAGGTAAATTTACATTTTTACAAGGTGTTAGATACAATACTGCAGAGTATAACTATTATTTTAGAAATAGATCACCTATTCCAGAAGAGAAGTGGGATACTAAAAATAAGACAAAGTATAATGACTATTCTTACACTTTGGAAACGAGATATTCCTATAATGAATCAGGCGTTGTTTATGGAAAATTATCTAGAGATTTTAGAACTCCGTTAATATCAGAGATGCGTTATACAGTAAATGCTGAAAAATTAAACCCACAAACACAAGATACAATAGAGTTTGGTGTGAAAGATTATATAAATGATACATATATAAGTTTGTCAACATTCTATAAGATGACAAGAGATGAAATCTATTATAGTGGTGAGGAGTATTCGAATTTCCCATATTATAATATTGGAGATACTGAGAGATACGGTGTAGAAATTTTTGCAGAACATTATTTTGAAAAGCTTACTTTAAATACATCAATAACATATATATATCACAAAATAAAAGATTCTAAATTTGATAGTTTAAAAGATAAAGAGGTTCCTTTTATTCCTAATTGGAAATTGGGATTTGGTGCAAGATATGAATTTACACCTAAAATAGTTGGAAACGCAGATGTAATTTACTATGGAAGATATTTTGACTCGGATGATCCTACAAATATCAGAAAAAAGGATCAAGGAGATTATGCAACTGTTGATATTTCATTGTCTTATAAACCTTTAGAATCTCTTACATTAACTGGAAGAGTTAATAATTTGTTTGATGAAAAATATGCAACATATGTGGGATATTGGGATGATACAAGACAATATAATAGAGGGGATGGAAGAATTTATACGTTGGAAGCGACTTATAAATTCTAAGGTAGTTATGAAGAGGCTGAGAAATATTTTAAAGGAAGCTAAAGAAAAAATTGTAAAATTAAACGGTGAAAGAGTTTGTAATCAGACGAGTAATAGTTGTGGTTGTTGTAATTGGGATTATTCTTTGATATCTTTAAAAGAAAAAGCAGAGATATTAAACTTTATTAGTTCTAATGATATTGTTAAAGAGAAAATTTTAAGGAATAAATTAGAGGATAAGGCATGTTATTTTCATGATAAAGAGAGTAAAAGTTGTTTGATATATGATTTTAGACCTATATGCTGTAGATATATTTCTTATAAAATATATGAAAAGAGTGATTGTTTTAAAACTTGTTCTCCTCTTGAACCGTGTAAAAAAGGGAAATCAACTGTAATAAGAATTGAAAAAGAAGAGGTTTGCATTTATGATAAAATTTTGAAAAAGTTTTCTTTGGATGAGAAAGAATATTGTTTTATAGATGATAAAGCGATACCTGAATATCAGGAGTATAAAAAAGGTCAAAATATAAAATTGAGTAGCATAATAGATGAATTAAAAAAGTGATTGCAATTTGCAATCACTTTTTTGATAATTTATAATTAAATAATGCAGCACCAATAATTATAAGACCACCTATCATACTGAAAATATCTGGAATCTCCTGCCAAACCATAAACCCAATTATAGCAGAGAATATAATACTTAAATATTGATATATAGATACTTCACTAGCTAAAGCATATTTATAAGCATAAGCTAAGCCAATCTGTCCGATTGTAGCGAAAATACCTGTTAGAATAAGATAAAGTAGTTGTATCCTGTTTGGGACTATAAATCCTTGAATAAGCATTGGCGGAATCATACCGATCATTGAAAATGCGGAAAACCATAAAACCAAAGTAGAAGGTTCTTCCATAGTTCTTAGATATCTTACTAGTGTATATGCCCCACCTGCAAAAATAGCGGATAAAAATCCGGCTAAAGCTGGTAACATTTCAAAACTGAATTTAGGCTTTATAACTAATAATGCTCCGAATAGAACGACAATAAGTATAGGAATTTGATGTCTTTCTAATTTTTCTTTTAAAAATAAAGTTGCAAAAATAGCAACAAAGAATGGTGAAAGTTTATTTAATAAAGCTGAATCAGCTAAATAAAGTTTGTTAATACAGTAAAAATTTAGAACAGCTCCTGTTAAGCCAGTTGCACATCTAAAAATCATAAATAATCTACTTTTATTGCTACTACCCCAGATATTTATATTTTGACCTTTCATAGAAAAGAGCAACATAACGACTCCTACGAGATTTCTGAAGAAAAGTTTTTCGAAAGTAGAGATATCACTACCAATAAATTTAACTGTAGCTCCCATTAAGGCCATACCTAAAGCGGACACACACATCCATAAAGTTCCTTTTAATCTATCACTCATAATATATTCCTCCCTTAATTCTAAAAGTATTATATCATGAAAAAATGTTAAATTCTACTTAAAAAGTATAAAAAAAAGAGCCGATTGGCTCTTTTTATATTATTCAACAGTAACTGATTTTGCTAGATTTCTAGGCTTATCCACATCAATTCCTTTTGCAACAGATGTAAAGTATGATAGAAGTTGAAGCGGTATAATAGCTAGTAAAACAGAGAAAACATCTTCAATATCATCAATTCCAATAAATTCATCAGATGCTTCGATAGCTTCTTTACAACTTTTTCTTGCGATAGTTGTAATGTGAGCTCCTCTAGCTTTTAGTTCTTTCATATTTGAAACGGTTTTTTCTAAAAGATTTGACTGCGTAGCTACAACTATAACAGGTGTTCCAGGCTCTATTAAAGCGATAGATCCATGTTTTAACTCACCAGCTGCAAAAGCTTCAGTATGTATATACGTAATCTCTTTCATTTTTAATGATCCTTCAAGTGCTGTAGCAAAGTCTACTCCTCTTCCAATATAGAACCCACTATTTTTATCTTTCATAAACTCTGCAACAGATTTTAAAAGATCTGTATTCTGAAGCTCTTTTTCAACTTTAGAAGGAATAGAGTAAAGTGATTCGATTAATTTGTTAACCTCGTCGCTATTAAGTAATCCCTTTTTTTCAGCTAAATAGATAGAAAGAAGTTGGAAAATAATAACTTGTGTTGTATAAGCTTTAGTTGATGCAACTGCAATTTCAGGTCCAGCCATAGTGTAAATAGTATTGTGGGCTTCTCTTGATATAGTAGATCCGACAACGTTTGTGATAGCAAGAGTTTTAGCACCTCTAGATTTAGCTTCCTTCAAAGCTGCTAGAGTATCTAAAGTTTCTCCAGATTGGCTTACGAAAATAGCTAAAGTATTTTCATCGACAAATGGATTCATATATCTGTATTCTGAGGCAATTTCGACAAGAGCATTCGTTCTAGAAATTGATCTTAATGCATATTGGCCTTGTAAACCAGCGTGATATGCAGTTCCACAAGCAACGATATGAATCATATTGAATTTTTTGATATCTTCATCAGATAGAACATCAGAAAAATCAATTGCTCCATTTTGAATTCTTCTATTTAGAGTTTCTTCGATAGATTTAGGTTGCTCAAAAATCTCTTTGATCATAAAGTGAGGATATCCAGCTTTTGTAGCTTGCTCATAATCCCATTCGATAAATTTAATCTCTCTCTGTACAGGAGATAAATTTTTGTCGAAAATTTGGATTGAGTTTGCAGTTAATTTAGCGATATCACCATCTTCTAAAAAATACACGTTCTTTGTATATTTTAGAATAGCCGGGATATCAGAAGCTATAAGATTTTCATTTTCTCCAATTCCGATAACAAGAGGACTATCCTTTCTAGTACAAACTATTTCATCAGGGAAATCTTTATGAATAACTCCAAGAGCAAAACTACCTCTTAAGTAAGTGATTGCTTCTTTTACCGTTTCTAGTAAGTTTCCTTTGAAGATAGAGTGTATAAGATGAGCTACAACTTCAGTATCTGTATCAGATGTAAATTTATACCCCTTTTTAATAAGTTCTTCTTTCAGAGATGAATAATTTTCGATAATCCCGTTGTGAACGACAGCTACAGACATATCTTCACTATAGTGAGGATGAGAATTTCTATCAGAAGGTTCTCCATGAGTGGCCCATCTAGTGTGCCCGATTCCGATATGAGAGTTTAAGTCAAGTCCTTCAAGATGAGATTCTAGATTTTTTAATCTACCTTTTTTCTTCTCTACAATAATCTTAGAATCTTTTATAACTGCGATACCTGCAGAGTCGTAACCTCTGTACTCCAATTTCTCAAGTCCTTGTAAAACTACGCTTTTTGCATCTCCTTTTCCTATGTAACCAACAATTCCACACATAAAAAAATCCTCCTTAAAATATTTAATTTTCAATGTTCTTTATATTTAAGAAGAATTACTACTTACCTTCCTTTGTCCTAAAAGTCACCCTTTAGATTTGTAGAAGGTCTAAGGTTGTAGTAACCTCTGGAATATCCGCCGAATGTTCGATAATTCCAGTCCTCGTCAACTTAAAAAGTTCTGGCGCTTATTTTCTTTTTAATTCTCCTTAATATAGAGTCATTTCATAGTATCATAAGATTAAAAAACTTGCAATAAAAAATATTTTAAAAAAAAATAAAAAACTTGTTGACTTTTTCTAAAAAAAATGGTACTATTATTTTGTTGAGAGCGAAAGCGATCAGCCTGGGTGGCGGAATAGGTAGACGCACGGGACTTAAAATCCCGAGCTATCTGATAGCGTGCCGGTTCGATTCCGGCCCCAGGCACCAATATTTGTGGTGACCGTAGTTCAGTTGGTAGAGCGCCAGTTTGTGGATCTGGTTGTCGCGGGTTCGAGCCCCGT
>NZ_JRJZ01000026.1:0-6798 GCF_000800875.1 Cetobacterium sp. ZWU0022 | reverse complement strand
TTATTTTCATAACTTCTGACTATTTTCTCTATTCGGTTGTTAATGTCCTTTTCGTTCTTCGTCTGCAGTGTTTCCCGCTGACAAAAATTATAGTACCATAAATTTTAAACTTCGTCAACATTTTTTTTATAAAAAAAATGCATATTCGATCTAAATATGCATTTTACCTTTTATTCTATAATGTTTCTGTCGTTTTTCTTTCTATTATTTTTCCATTTGTATCTGTAATTGTAACTCTAACTTTTTTTCCTTTCAAACCTTCTATTCTCATCGAACTTTCTAATTTCGACTTACCACTCCTTTTCGTTCTATCAAACTGAGCTTCAATCGTTTCTGAAACTAAACCACCAGCGCCTAAAACTTCAATTTTTTGATTTAACAACTCCGAACTATTTCCTTTCGAATCCGAATCCGCTACTATTTTTAAATTTGAACTCTTAGAGTCATATGAAATCTTTAAATTTGAGATATTCGTTCCTTTATTTATCTCTCCGTAATATCCGTATATACTTATTCCAACTTCTGTTATCATCTTTATTTGAGCATCAACTCCACTACCAGATTCCCCTATTGCCTCTTTTAGAGGTATCTCTTTAAATACAACATAACTTTTATATTCTCCAGATTCCATAGCTCCCTCAGGTTTAACTCTAAATCTAACTATTTGTTTTCCACCAGGTTTAATCGCAATCATTTTGGGATATAACTTTATATGATCGTTCAAACTATACTTTTCATACTCTGGTGCACTTTCTAAAAAACTTTCCAATCTCATTGGAGATGTTGTGTTATTAATTAAAGTTATCTCATTTGTATTAACTTTATCTAAAACTATCTCAAATCTTGTAGGTGCAACACTAAAGTTAAACGCATAACCTATAGTTGCAATTAAAAAAAACATTATCGCTAGTAAACTCTTTTTTCTCATCTGTATCACTCCATTTCACTTAATAACTTATCATATTTTTCATACTTTAAATTCCTATTAAATTTCTTAAATCTATCAACTATTGAATCCTTTAACTCTGTATTTTTAGTTATAACTTTACCTTCTGAATTTACCTCATCCCCTTTAACAAAAGTTGTTTTCTGAGCTACTAATCCAGCTTTATCATATATAATAACATCACCATGTTTTAAACCATTATTATAGTTTACAATAGTTTTAATATCTCCTGTCTTATAGAAAAATTTCCAGATTCCATCTCTTCTATTATTTTTATATTCCCCTTCTAACATCTGTAAACCATCTGCTGAAAATATTTTTATTTTTCCTTCAATCTTTCCATACTTAAAATTAGTTAAGGTTTCTAAAACCTCACCTTTATAAAAGAAAGTTGCTTCGCCATCTAAAAGCCCATGTTGATATTCTACTTTAGTTAACAACTCTCCTTTTTCAGAGTATTTAACTAGTCTCCCATGCAATATTCCATCTTCTAAATTTTCATACTCCTCCATATTTTTATTCTTATAAAAATATGTCCATTGACCATTAGGTTTATCATAGTTATATTTTATTACGGCTCTTGTTTCTCCATTTAAATACTTTAGTGTCCAAACCCCATGTTTTATTCCGTTGATATATCTCCCTTCGTAGATATATTTCTCGTCCTTATCATAAACGAAACCGTGAAAAACTCCATTTTTCACTCCATTTTCATATTGTTCTTTTATACCCTCACCTATCAATTCTCCTGAAAAAGGTGTTTTTTCATTAATTATGTATACAATTTGATTTTTTAATTGCTTTTTATTTATACTCTCTTTTCTTAAATTAGAAAAGGAAAGATTAAATAGCATAATGTTTGTAACTAAAAATCCTATAACCCATTTTTTCTTCAACCTCTCTCTCTCCTTCTAAAAATTATTTAAAATATCTTCAAGATTATATCCTTCTTCATCTTCATCCTCTGACTCAACTTCAGATTGCTCTGTTGTAACTTCTCTGTTAACAACTACATCAAATCCCTCAAAATATTCTCCTTCATCTTCTTCTTGAAGTTCAATATGAACATCTAGTCCATCTTCTGAAAAGGTAACATTATCACTTCCTAAGTAAATAAACTTCATTTTATATTCTCCTGGTAATACATTTTCAAAAAAGAACATCCCATCAAACTCAGGATCTATCTCTTGATATAACTCGCCATCCTTTTCTAACGCGATATTGGTCATACTCAAGATTCTTATAAGTTCTTGTGATGATATACCATCTGCAGGCAAAATATTTCCAGTTACCATTGATACAGCTTGAACTCCTACATCATACTTCGTTCCTATTGAAGCTTTAGTCTGAACTTCTCTTTTATCTATAACTTGAGTTAACATCGGATCTATACTCTTTCTATCTACTTGTATTTTATAACTTTCTAAAGGCAGTAGTCCATTCACAAAATAATTTCCATTTTTATCAGATGTTACTTTCTTTCCATCTACGATAAGAACTACATCTGGCAATACCGTTTCTTCTAAATCAAAAATCCCATTGTCATTAGAATCAATATAAACCTTTCCAAAGATCCAAGAATTATCTACTTGTCTATCTTGAACATCTCTTTTTAAATCTTCCATATCAAAAACTTTTTCAATATTTAAACCTGCTGTATACTCACCATCACCTTTTCTTGACATTGGCAGTTCTAAATAGATCAAATCATCTAAATAAACAGTAAAGTCTAGATAAAGTCTTTCTCTATCATACTCATTATACTTAAATTCACTACTTAAAACATATTCTATAGACGTATCTCTGAATCTACTTCTTCTCCCAAGTAATTTTAAAGAGTAGTCGGTTTCAAACTTACTCTCCCCTTCTATATTCGCCTGTAATATTGTCGTAAATTTAGAGATACCACCATAACTAACCCCTGGATTAAACGTATATCGCTTTTTATCATCCTCTATGTAATTCATTTCTGCATCTAAGAAAAATGAGAAATTTCTAAACCCTCTATTTTCCAAACTTATATAATATCCTGTTTCTTTTTTCAAAGTTTTGTTTTTTACTTCTTCTTGATATCCAATTCCGATTCTTGTATTTGTAAAATCCCTTGATATCCCTATAGAATTATACTCTTTTTTATTTTCTTCATACCCCAAATAATCCGAATATCTAAAATGATTTAGAGTTAAATTATAATTTTTTATTTTCTGACTTAATCTAATCTCATAAGCATTTTCAGCTTTTTCATATTCATAAAAATTCTGAAGGTTAATCATTATCGGATAACTTGAAAAATCTACTCTATAGACAATTTCATTTTTTAAAACTTTATACTTCCTTTTACTTTCAGATTCTAATTCTAATAACCCCACACCAAGCGTCAAATTTTTAGTAGCTCCAAAACTTAATTCAGCAACCCCTTGAAACTTTTCATCATCATCTTTTTCTTGACCACTTTGAATATTATAACTCCATTGGTTTTTATTTAAGATCTTAGCATCTCCTACAGTATATACTTTTCTATTCTCAATCTGTCCATTTGTATAATAAATCTTTAAAGAGTAATCTCCACCGTAGCTTCTGTCTCTTACCTCAAATGTAAAATTCTTTTCTGTCGGTCTTTGATAGTCTAACAGAACATCATTTTGATATAGCTCTATGACATCTGCACCTTGAGCCTCACCTTTTATTGTCGTTATATTCCCTGAAGTTGAACTATATGTGTTCTTCTCTCCAAAACTCATCCCTCTAAGAGAACCGTTAATATTTAAAAAATTTGGTGTTCTTAAATAAAAATCACCTATTATTAAGTCATTCTCTTGATAAACGTTATTGTACGTTAAATTAGCGTTTTTCAACTTAGAATCGGGTTCTAAGTTATAATTCACATACAAATCTCCATACAAAAACTGAGTTCCATATTCTAAATTTATTTGTTTTTCGGAATCAGCTAAATCATTCATCGCATAACCTAACTTCAAAAGCCCTGGGGACAAAATTTTATTTTCTGCTTTAACTAAATCTACTTTCCGATTTTCCTGTTTATCATTTAATCTAAGACGCTCAACTTTTCCTTTCTCTCTTATTTCAAAAGGCAAGGTAAACTGAGGGTTAAACGTCAACTTCAAATCTTGACTCGACCAATTCAGTTCACCAAAGTCTAAATTCTCTTCTACCCCCTGTAGATTTACGTACAAATCTCCATCCATCACAAAGCTTTTTCCAGTTTTTATATCATTTTTATATTTCTTATCATCAATTTGATAACTTAAAGTTTTTCGATTGAGGTCAACATTTATTGAATATATTTCTAAAAAATAAAACAATCCTTTTATTGGAATAAATATTTCATCATTTTCAAAATCATACCTTACCATAAAAAAATCATCTTTAAGACTTTTACTTTTTATCTCTATATAAGCCTCTTCGTATTGAAAATACTCTTCTTGTGACAAAATTTCTTCAGAAAATGATATAGAAAAAATAGCTATTATCAAAATTTTAGCCATCTTTGATTTATTCATTAATCATACCTTACCTTTATAATTAACTCTCCTGTATATTCTCCTGGTGGAGAATCTTTTGTATCATTTATACTCCCATGAAAACTTACTTCGCTTCTTCCGTTAGCATTTATTCTTCCACTATAATCATTTTCTTTTATATTTTCCAAATTTGGAGTTGTTATAGACACTTTCAACACCCCTTGACCAGACCGATTTTTTATATCAACTTCTCTCGAGTAAGATATAACAAGATTTTTATTGGGTTCTCCCTCTATCTCTAAAACACCATGTGCTCCATTCGATGAAGACATTTTTTGTCCTTGAATTCCCACTCCCAAATCCATTGCAGAAGTTTTTACCTTCAAACTTTTCAAAACGTTTATCTCTAAATCGATATCAATTTTAATCTTTTCATCATGGTTATTTTTGTCGCCTACAATATTTAAAGTTAAATTCGGACTCTGGTACAATCCTGCTAATGATTGATCTGATCTAACCTCAACAATCGCAACTACAACCAAATCTAAATTTCCTGCAAATCCTGTAATTTCTTTCCTCTCCTTATCAACCCTTCCCATTAAAGAGTTTATTTCTAAACTCTTTATTCTTAAAGATTCCGTTAAATAACCAGTTTGCTTATTTTTAAAATTATCTCCCGACAATCTACCAAAATCATATGATAGTTTATTTATACCTCCAAGGCCTGTCAAACTTACTCTTGAAGTTGTTATCACTAAATTTTGAGTTCTTCCACCTACAATCTCTCTTCTCTCATATAATTTAGTTGTGGATGTTCCTATCGCTCCAAAAATTTCAATACTAAGGAGTATTAAAAAAATTATAATTTTTTTCAATTCTAGTCCTCCTTTCTTATATGTTTATTCTTTCTCTTTCAATCGAAACCCTTTCTCTATGTATTAAAGGAATATAAGGAATATTCTTTGAAATCAAAGATACTATTTTATCATATATTTTATCTCTATCTACTTTTTGTCTTTCATCTTTTAAAATTTCTACAAATGGTAGTGTCGCATTATACATCCCTTTATCTCCGATATCATGAACCATAACTCTTCCCAAATTATATATTAAATATCTTTCATCGAAAATAATATTATATATTGCAATCTCATAGTCCTGATTTTCCATTTTCATCAGATAAGCCTCTTGTTGATATGGTGAAACTATGGCTTTTATTCCTTTTTTCTCTAATTGAATTTTTAAATTGTTAGCTATCTTTAAAGAAAGATCATCGTTTAAAACTGTTATTTCAATCTCTTTTTTTATCAACTCATTTTCTATTGTTTCTATTTCTACTCCCTCACTTTTTTTTATTAAAGAAAGCTTTGCTTCAAATAAACTTTCAGGGAAAAATGTTCGAGCTGCTTTTTCTGTAAATATGTTTTTTATCAACTCATCTCTATTTATGATTTTATTTAGAACTTCTCTAGTTTTTCTATTTTCAAAAGTTTTGTTTCTTTTACCAAAAATTATAGCAATTGTGTCTAACTCCTTATTCTCTTCAAGTACAACACTTTTATCTATAATCCCTTCTTTTTTCCATTCATCAATCTGCTTTGGTGTTATATCTAAAACTACATCGACAGCGTCATTGAAATATAAAAGTGCTCTTTTTCTATCACTAACCTCTGATAAAATTTCTATTTCATTTGCTCCTTTATAATTTTTAAAATAACTTTGATTTTTAGATAAAAAGAGCTCTTTATTTGTAATCTTATCTAATTTATACGGTCCTGTTCCGTATATTTTTCCATCAACTACCTTTGTTATAGAGCACATATAATATGTCAACATTGATAAAAATAGATTATTTCTTGCTTTTAGTTTTATCTCTAATTCTCTTTCTGAAATAACTCTTATATTCTGAATATCATTAAAAAAATCCTTAAAAATTCCATTAGTAAGCATTCTATCAAAAGAATTTTTTACATCTACTGCTAACATTTTATCACCATTATGGAAATATACGCCATCTCTTATTTTCAATTCTAAAAGTCTATCATCTTTCCAATTCCAAGTTTCTATTAGATTCGAAACAACTTTATCGTTGGTATCATAAACAAATAATGTGTCGTATAGATAGTTCACAGTTCTTATTGAATATTGATCCTTCATATAAATAGGATCTAAAGTTGCTACTTTTACAGCCTGAACTATTTTCAAAGTATTATTTTCTATACTCTGCCTCTCTACCTCACCACTATATTCATCAAATTGAATATCGTCAAAATACAACTCTGCTTCACCAAAAGATAATGCTGTTACTAAAACAAATAGAATCAAGTATAAATATCTCCTCAATTTTTCACCTCTTAACACTATTTATTA
>NZ_JRJZ01000165.1:0-40927 GCF_000800875.1 Cetobacterium sp. ZWU0022 | reverse complement strand
ATTCTAAAAAATATTTTAGAAAAAACAAAATTATATACTTGACTTCATATAGTTAGTCTCTAGGCTTATTATACATCTAAAAAAAAACCATGTAAACTACTGTTTACATGGCCTAATAATTAATGACCGCAGCTACATCCACATCCACCAGATGCTTGACCTTTCTCGTCAACAAATCTAGCGATTTGATCTAATCCTACGTAAGATTGTGTTCCACTACATTTTTCTACTACTAAACAAGGTACAGATCTGATTCCATACATTGCTGCTAACTCTTGGTTTTCCATTGCGTTTATAACTTCTACACCCTCTGTATCTGCTAATAACTCTTTTGCTGGTCCACAGTATTGACAAGTTGGTGTTGTAAATAACATCATTCTCATAATTTCATTCCTCCATTTATACCTATTCTGTATATAATCATATAATATAAAACTTTAGTTTAAAAGTCAAGAATTTTATTTTTCATATTCTAATAAAATAATCGGATCCTCTATATAAAATGCAGGGCATCTCCACTGAGGCAAATTTTCCAAAACATACCCTTTTTCTTTTGTAGCAATCAGTATTTTTTTCTCGGCTTTATTTATTGTTTCCATACTCAAAGTTATTCTTTTATATGGATGATTTGAACTTTCAGTTATAAGAGTTGGTTCCTCTACCTCTACGTCATCTAAGGTAAAAATAGATCCTGTATGACCATCTTCGCCAACTCCTAAATAAACTGCATCAAACTTTATATCACCTTTAAAATATTTTAATAATCTTTTTTCATAGTCTATCTTAGAGTCTAATGGAGTTTTCAAAATCTCTACTTTATGGATATTTTTTTCTGGAATTTCTATCTTATCTAAAAGATTCTTTTTCAACAGATTATAATTACTATGTTCACTATCTAAAGGAACAAACCTCTCATCTACTAAAAATATATTTATCTTATCCCAATCTATATCCTCTTTCGATAATTTTGTAAAAAAATCTTTTGGTGTTCTTCCTCCTGAAAAAGCAATATTGACAACATCTTTTCCATAAGTCGTTTCTTTAAATATATCTATAGCTTTTTTAAATAAATCCACTTTTTTCGAAACCTTTATCAACCTCATAAAACTCACCCCTTATTAAAATATTTTTACTCTATATATTTTTCTCTATAACTTTCTTGATAATTATATTTCGGAGTTCCTTTTTTATTTTTAGCACCAACTAATGAATAACTACCATCTTTATTTTGTATTCTTAATTTTACATTATCTTTTAAAATATCCTTTAAAAATTGTGTAACTTTTTTTCTATCATCTTTATTTTCCAATGGAAATATCGTTTCAACTCTTCCATCTAAATTTCTTCTCATGCAATCTGCACTTCCTAAATATAGCTCCTCATCTCCATTATTTTCAAAATAATATATTCTATCATGTTCTAAGAATCTTCCAACTAAACTATACACTTTTATATTTTCACTCAACCCTTCAACACCACTTCTTAAACAACAAGCTCCTCTAACGATTAAAACAATTTCAACCCCTGCTTTAGATGCATCATATAACTTCTCAATTATCCCTTGATCTGTCATACCATTTACTTTTATAGTTACTTTTCCTGATCCACCTTTTTTTACATTCTCTATCTCTCTATCTATAAGTTTATATAGATTTGCTCTTAAATGTGTTGGAGCAACGATCAATTTTTTCCAATCGTCAATTTTAGAAAATCCTGTAAGTTTATTAAATAGATGACTAGCATCCACCCCCATCTCCTCATCTTTAGTGAAGAACGAGTAATCAACATACAATTTTGCTGTAGAATCATTATAATTTCCTGTTCCTAAATGGATATATCTTTTTATTCCATCCTCTTCTTTTCTAATAACTAAAAGGCACTTTGCATGGGTCTTTAATCCACTCAACCCATATATAACATGACAACCTGCTTCTTCTAGCTCTCTGGCCCATTTAACATTTCTCTCCTCATCAAATCTTGCTTTTAACTCTACAAGCACAGTTACTTGCTTTCCATTTTCAGCAGCTTTTTTCAAATACTTAATTATTGGAGAGTCTCCACTTACTCTATAAAGAGTCTGTTTTATAGCTAGAACCTTAGGATCTTGAGCTGAAACTCTAACCATATCAATTACATGTTCAAAACTTTCAAAAGGATGCCTCAACAATACATTTTTTTTAGATAAAACTTTAAATATATTCTCTCCTGCTAGTTCTTTATAGTATCTCGGAACATTTCTAGTAAACCTTAGCTCATCAGCCCCACTTACATCTACAACTCCCCATAAAAAAGTTAAATCAAGTGGCCCCAATACAGGGTAAAAATTATCCTCTTCTAACTCAATCTGTTCTTTCAAAAACTCTAAACTTTTTTTAGAAACCCCATCAATGTATTCAACTCTAACAGGATTTCCCCACTTTCTATTCTTTACCTCTTTTTCAATCTCTGAAAGCAAATCTTCAGCACCATTATTATCATCTATTCCTAAATCTTCATCTCTAGTTATTCTAAAATATCCGATATCTATTATCTCATATCCATTAAAAAGTTTCTTCAGATTATTTTTTATAACTTCTTCTAATAAAATGAAATTATTTCCACCTGGTAACTTTATCAATCTATTTATTACTCTTGGTACTTCTACAATTGCAAAAGATATACCATCTTTCTCTTTAACATTCAAAATCAAGTTTATAGCCCCACTATTTAGATGTGGAAATGGCCTAAATGTATCAATAGCCATTGGTGTCAAAATTGGAAAAATCGTTTCATTATAATAGTTCTCTATAAATCTTAACTCTTTTCCAGCTAATTCATCATAATTTTTAATTGAAACTTTTCCTTCATTTTTTATTTTTTCCATTATAGAAACATAATAATTATACTGCTTACTTACAACATCTGTAACCTCTTTTTTTATCATTAGTAACTGCTCTTTTGGAAGAAATCCAGCCATATCTCTTAACTCTAAATTTGACTCCTCTTGAGCTTTTAACCCTGCTACCCTAACTTTAAAAAACTCATCAAAGTTCGAACTTACAATGGCTAAAAATTTCAGTTTTTCTAAAAGTGGGTTTTCAGCACCTTCTGCTTCTGATAAAACTCTTTTATTGAACTCTATCCAGCTCAGCTCTCTATTGTAAAAATCTTTTCCAGTATAAACTACCATTACTCCCCAAACCTCCTATTTATTTTAAGCTCTATATCTAAATCAAACAAATATTTAAATAGTTTCGACTGTTTTTCAAAACTACTTTTCTCCATATAAAAATCTTCATCCGTATCCATCTCTATGAATAAAACATTTGATTCTAAATTAATCTTTTCATTATATAGCCTTTGCTTCTTTCCTCTATCTAAAGCTGTTGCAATCTTTATTATTGCTACTATCTTCAGCAATTTTATTAACTCTTCCCCTTTAAATTCATAGTTATAAAGTTCTTCTAGTTTTGCACTCGCAGTATGAGCTCTCACTATAAACGCTATTTTTTCAATAACCTCTTTATTTAATCCAAAAATTGTTGTATTTTCTAAAATATAAACCGAATGTTCACTATGATTTCTAAAAGCTATAGCCTTTCCAATATCATGAAGATAGGAAGCTACAACAAAATATCTATACTCCTCTTTTCCTAAAGAATGAAATTTTTTTAAACTATCTAAAAGCTTTAAACCTAAATCTTTGACAAATTCAGAGTGTGCTTTATCAAAATCAAATCTCTCTCCTAGTTCTACTACTGAATCTAAAGTTATTTTCCATAAAGTTTCATCAAAACTTTTTTTCAATTCTGGATAAAATTTTTCTAAAGCACAAATATCTTTTATATTAAAATCTAAAAACTTAATCTCTTTAATTTCAAAGTAATCACAGAAGCTTATTATTAAGCAAAGTGATATAACCATCAATTTGGCCATTGATAAAGTACATCCATATTTCAAAGCTATCTCGTTATATGAATGCTCTTGAATAAATTTTAATTTGTCTTTTAAATCAGATAGGGATATATCTTTAAGATCTTTTTTAGGAAATAGAATTTTTATTACCTTTTCTTCAAGTTCTCCTTCTAGAATCATTTTTTTTATAATTTTACGACCAATACCTCTTCTTACAAACTCTACATAACTCTCCATATAGTCGCATATAAAATCAAAAGCTTTTTTCGAGTTGATACCGTTCTCTTCTAAAATAGTGTATAACTTTTCAACTCCCAAATTAATATTTTCGTTTATCGAAAGTTCCCCTTTATAAAATAAATATACATTTGAACTAAATGATTTCATATTAAAAAATAATCGACTCTCTTTTTTTGAAAAAATATCTTTTTCAGAATATATAACTTTTTTTATAGAAAGATATGTTTTCTCACTTAAATCTATATTTTCTACTGGCAAATTCACTTTTAACTTTATTTGATCAACTAGCATTGGAAAATTATTTATATTTTTAAAAAAATCACTAAAAATAATTTTTTTCTCTAAAACACCATAATCTTTTGAAAGATTGTTCATTTTTTTTAAAATTTCACACATTTTTCTCATTTTTTCTAAAGATAACTCATTTTTTTCTCTCATCTCTTTAAATATATTTATATCCTCTGTTATCTTTTCTAAAACTCTATAGCCGTTCTCTTTTTTTTCATATATTCTCATCTCTATAAATGTTGAGTTAATCTCAATTACCGCATAAGTTAACATAACTTTCCCACCCTATTTCTTCAATTTAAACTTTAGCTTTTTATCAAATGTATTCACGAATTTTTTTTGAGAAATAAATAGATCAATGACTTTCAAGTCTTCCTCGTCTTTTTCTTTTATGTAAAATACTATTTCATCTTTGGTTATATCTACATCAAAGTTATGCTCATCTAATAACAAATCATCACTAAATATATTCGTTATATTCAATATTTTTGAAAGCATCATAAATTCATCAATCTCAGAGTCCTCAAAGATATCTTTATATTTCTCTAAACCTCTATATTTTTTATTTCCTCTAGCTACAATAATTGCTGCAGCAATTAATTCATTTTGTTCTACACCCTTTATCCCTAAGTTTAGTATCATATACGCAGAATGTAAAGGGTAGTTTACATAATTTATACATTTCCCTATATCATATAGATAAGTAACAATTTTAATTATCTTTTCATTTATTGAATTAAATCTATACTCTTCATTTAATTTTTCAAATATTTTCTTAAAAATTTTATATTGCTTATCTTTTGCAAAAGGATTTACATTTAGTATTTCAATTATATCTTTAAATCCATCTTCAAAAGGATTTTCTACAACTTTTCCACACTCACTTAAACGTTCATAGAGAACTCCTTCTCTAATCCCATATCCACTTATTATAAGCTCTTTTAATTTAAAATATGTCAACACCTCTTCTACAGCTATAGCAGCTCCAATAAACATATCTGCTCTAGCTTTAGACAATCCTTGAACATCTTGTTTTTCTTTATAATCTAACTC
This sequence comes from Cetobacterium sp. ZWU0022, assembly GCF_000800875.1. Taxonomy (NCBI): domain Bacteria; kingdom Fusobacteriati; phylum Fusobacteriota; class Fusobacteriia; order Fusobacteriales; family Fusobacteriaceae; genus Cetobacterium; species Cetobacterium sp. ZWU0022. The sequence goes on along the minus strand of NZ_JRJZ01000165.1, from coordinate 35,452 downwards.
TTTTAATTTATTAACTACCTCTTCTACACCTTTGACACTAACTTTATAATTATGTAGAAGTTCTAATGGGTAGTTATTCATATACAAATGTACTCCTCCAATATTTCTAACTGTTCCCCCAACTCCTATCAATGGTAAATTCTTCAAGTTATCTTTCCAATTCACTACCTCAAATTGCTCTCTTATAAAATCTCTTAAAGTCGCTTCATCTTTTTTCCCCAATTTATCTTTTAAATCAACTACCTCTGATAGAGTTACTGCTCCAAAATTCAAACTAACTCTTTCTAAAGCTTCTCTTTCTTTAAAATGAACTATCTCTAAACTTGATCCACCCAAGTCTATAACCACGCCTTCTTTTATATCCAATGTGTTTATAGCCCCTTCAAATGAAAAGTATGCTTCATCTTCACCTTTAAATACAATCACATCTATTCCTGTAGTTTTAAGTATCTCTTTCAATAGTCTTTCTCCATTAGTTGCAATTCTTAAGGCAGCTGTTCCAAAAGCCACTATCTCATCTACATTATTTTTTAAACAAACTTTTTTAAAGAGTTGTATAGTTTTTAAAGCTAGATTTATTTTTTCTGGTTTTAACTCTTTTTTCTCGTTGATTCCTTCACCTAGCCTAATTGTTTCCTTTATATCTTCGATAGGTATAAAAGCTTTATTCGGCGTTATCTCATAAATAACCATTCTTATCGAGTTCGATCCAATATCCATTACACAAATTCTTTTTCTTAAGTTCATCCTACCCCTCCGATATTTTTTTATTTTTAAGGATTTACTGCTCAATTATACATATTCCTTTCAAAATAAAATTCAGTCTCTTTATTTTGATTTTATAAAAGGAAATGTTATCAATTATATGTACTCTAACTATATGATAATATAAATTAAAGGAGGCGTCTATGACTTCAAATAATAATTCTACAGATCTTGTTAATATAAGAGATCTTTTACCTGAAGATATTCCTATTCTTCCACTTGTTATAAGACCTATTTTCCCAAATATTTTAACTCCAATTGCATTTACTGGAGAGGATTTTTTACAAGCTATTAAAGACGCTGAAGAACACTATAACGGCTTCATTGGACTTGTTTTTGTTAAAGATATAGACGACAACGATTATTTCAATTCTACACTTTATGACGTAGGAACTGTTGTAAAAATTAATAAAGTTACCTCTATATCACAAGATTCTGTGCAAGCTATTGTTTTTGGAGTAGAACGTTTTAAAAAGAAAAAAGTTGTTATTGGAAACTCTAGAATCTGCTGGAAGGTTAAGTATAATAAAGAATCTGCTGATTCTTCAGTCGAATTAAAAGCTTATATGTTAGCTATTATGACCTCTTTAAAAGAGATATTTGAAGTTAATCCTATTTTAAAAGAAGAGTTAAAACTTTTAGTTTCACAAGCTTCATATGATCACCCTAGTATTTTTATAGACTTTGTTTCATCTATGCTAAAAGCTGAGGCTAAAGACTTACAAGAACTTTTAGAAGAGTTTAATATTAATAATAGATCCCAAAGACTTTTAACGATGTTGAAAAAAGAGCTAGAGATTTCTCAACTTCAAGCTAAAATATCTAAGCAGATAGAGGACAAAGTTAGCAAGCAGCAAAAAGAATATTTTTTAAGAGAACAATTAAAACTTATCAAACAAGAACTAGGATTAGAAAAAGATGAAAAATCAGCTGTTGTTGATAAAATTGTTGATAAAATAAATCATATTCATCTTTCATCTGAAGCTGAAAAAATAGTAAACGAACAACTTGAAAAACTATCTATTTTAGATCAAGGTTCACCTGAGTATCATGTGGCTAGAACATATGTTGAATCTATTGTTGAGCTTCCTTGGGGAGTTTTTTCCAAAGATAGATTGGATATTAAAAAATCTAAAATGATTCTCGATAGAGATCATTATGGTTTAGAGGATATTAAAAATAGTATCCTAGAGTTTGTGAGTACTGTCATAAAAACTGGAAATGTAAATGGCTCTATTCTTTGCTTAGTTGGACCTCCGGGAGTTGGTAAAACATCTATTGGTAAATCTATAGCAGAATCATTAAATAGAAAATTCTATCGATTCTCTGTTGGTGGAATGGTTGATGAAGCTGAGATAAAAGGTCATAGAAGAACCTATATCGGTGCAATGCCTGGAAAAATTATTCAATCATTAAAACTCGTTCAGACTTCAAATCCTGTGATAATGATTGATGAAATTGATAAAATTGGAAATAGTTTTAGAGGAGATCCTGCTTCTGCTCTTTTAGAAGTTTTAGATCCTGAACAAAATAAAGACTTTTTAGATCATTATCTTGATATCAGATACGATCTCTCTAAAATTCTTTTTGTTACAACAGCTAATCAACTAGATACTATTCCTAGACCATTATTGGATAGAATGGAGATTATTCATCTCTCTGGTTATATTCTTGAAGAAAAACTTCAAATTGCACAAAAATATCTAATTCCTCAACAATTAAAGGCACACGCCCTAGATAATAAAGAGATTACAATCAGTAAAAATGCCTTAAAATTTATAATTGATAAATATGCTCGAGAAGCGGGTGTTAGGACTCTTGATAAATGTATTCGAAAAATAATGAGAAAAGTTAATCTCAAAATTGCTGAGGGAAATACTGATAAAGTTAGAATTAACGAAAATAATGTCGAATCATATTTGGGAGTACCAATATTTACAACTGAAGAATTATACCAAAAAGAAATCCCAGGAGTAACTCTTGGACTAGCTTGGACCTCTCTTGGCGGTGCCACTTTATATATAGAAGCCACAAGTATAAGTAATAAAGATAGTGGCCTTAAACTGACTGGGCAACTTGGCGATGTTATGAAAGAATCTGCAGAAATAGCATACTCTTATATTCGTTCTCTTTTATTTAAAGAGGAGAAATACTCTCCAGAAATAAAAGAATACTTCGACAAAAACAGAGTTCATTTACATGTCCCTGAAGGTGCGACTCCTAAGGATGGTCCTTCGGCTGGAATTACTATGGCTTTAGCTCTTTACTCTTTAGCTACTAATACACCTATAAAAAAAGGTCTTGCTATGACAGGAGAGTTAACTTTAACAGGAAAAGTTCTTCCTATCGGTGGCGTTAGAGAAAAAACTATTGCTGCTAGAAGAGTTGGTATTTTCGAACTTATTCTTCCTAAAGATAATAAAAAAGATTTCGACAGACTTCCAGATTTCTTAAAAACTGGAATAACTGTAAACTATGTAGATTATTTCACTGATGTCTTAAAATATGCCATAAAATAGATAAAATAAAAGAATAGAAGTGCAAACTTTGCACTTCTATTTTAATTTAATCTCTTTTATAATCTCCCCACTTAAATCTTTTATATAGAAAATATCATTTTCAAATAATCCATAGCTATTTTTATTTCCACCTTTCGGAAGTGTGATTGAACCTGGATTTAATATATATATTCCATTTTGATACTTAGCTACTGGTAAATGTGTATGTCCATATATAAGTACATCCCCTTCAGATATATTTGGAATTTTCTCCTCATTATATATATGTCCATGAGTTGCAAAAATTCTTTTTTTCTCTAAAAATAAAACAGTATAATCACTCATAATTGGATATTCTAATAGCATTTGATCCACTTCACTATCACAATTCCCCCTAACAGCAATTATCTTGCTTTTATATCTATTTAACATTTCTGAAACCTCTTTTGGATTATAATCCTGTGGAAGAGGATTTCTTGGTCCATGATATAATTCATCTCCTAAGATTAAAAGATAATCAGCTTTCTCTTTTTCATAAGCTTCTAATGCTTTATTAAGATAATAGCTTGATCCATGAATATCAGATATTACAAATATTTTCATACTTTAAATCACCTCTTATTTTTTTCTAATTATATATTAATTTCATTTAAAAAAAAAGGAATTTATTAATTTATTTTTAATAATATCCTAGAAAAGGGTTGCCTTTTGAATAGTAAAATGGTATACTTCTTGTCGAGTATACTTTAAATTTGTGTATTCATACTTAATATTTTTAAGGAGGTTATTATGGCTCATAGAATTAATGAAGACATCTGTATCGGATGTGGAACTTGCGAAGCAATCTGCCCAGTTAGTTGCATTTCTGAAGTTGATGGTGGAAAAAGAAGAATCGACGAGGACCAATGTATCGATTGTGGTGCTTGTGCGGGTGCTTGCCCTGTTGAGTGTATCGCTCCAGCTGAGTAATAATATTTAATGAGAGATCATAAATGATCTCTTTTTTATTTTTCAAATCCTACTCTGTATACCGAATCTACTTAATTTCTATACATTTTTGTATTTTTTTATTTTTATGGTATAATAGTAATAAAAAATGCTTGGAGGTCAACGTGGAAGACAAATTTTTAATTGAATCTTTAAATAGCCTACTTAAAGATGATCTTTTTAAAATTTTAGCTAAATTTAATATAAAAATCGCTAAAAGTACTGTAAAAGGGAAAATTATAGAAAAAATTGTTGAGGCTTATGAAAGTAATTCAAATACTTTTTTAGAAGTTTTTTCTAAAGATACATTAACTTACCTTTCTCAATTTAACACTGAAAATCATAAGGTAAGCGAAAAAGACTTCTTCGAATATGAAGAGTTTTTATTACCTTTACAAAGTTTTGGATTTATTTCTAAAACTGTTGTAAAAGAAAAAGATAATAACCACTATGTTATTTCAACTTGGTTTATTGAAACAATAAACTCTTTATCTGAAAAAGATGAAAATAAATCACTTATAGATTTCTATCAAGAGTTAGAGATGCTAATTTTAGGAATGATTAGATTCTATGGTGTTATTGATGAACATAAATTGTTAGATCTTTTAACTCCTACATTTAATGATATCACTCTTGAAAAAATACATGCTTTTATTGATTCAAGATGGATTTTAAATGTATTTATCTCTAAATTAGAAGATTCTGGAAGCAAAACTATATATTTAATAGCTGATTCTGTATCTGAACCTGTAGATATTCTACATGAAACTATTAAGTATGAAGGATTAGAGTATAAAGTACTAAGTAATGATGAGTATAAAAACTACTGGAACTATTTCTACATCGAAAAAACTCAAGAAGTTGCCGATTTAATAGCTCTTTTAATGTCACATAAACTACAAGGTCCACAAATTGGTTTTGAAATTACAACTATTATTGACAGATTAAAAAATAATCTATCAGTTGAATCTATAGTTGAAGATATAAAAACTAGAATTACATTTGAAAACTCAAATGCTGAATCTATATTCTTAGCTCTAATAACTAAAATATCAAAATCATTACCTCTATGGATTTTAAAAGGTCACTCTTATACTGAAATATTTGGAGAAAATCAACCTCCTAGAACGGTTACTAAGATTGGAAGAAATGAAAACTGCCCTTGCGGATCAGGTAAAAAATACAAAAAATGTTGTGGAAAATAAAAAATAGGAGCTAGCTCCTATTTTTTTATTTAATTATATTTGGTTTAGTCAATTTCTATACCTTTATAGTATAGTATATTAAAGATTTTGTCAAGAAAATATTTTTATGCTTTAAAATAAAAAAAGGTTGGAAATTTCCAACCTTTTTAATTAATTAAAAACCTGGTAATAAAACTGAAGCTCCTGGTCCAATTGGTAATCCACTTAACATCCAAACTGCTAAGAATACTGACCATCCAATTAAGAACACTATTGAATAAGGAAGCATTACTGATATTAACGTTCCTAGTGAAGCTTTTTTATCGTATTTTTGCATGAATACAATTATCATTGCAAAATATGACATTAAAGGAGAAATTATATTTGTAGTTGAATCTCCTATTCTATAAGCTAATTGTGTAAATTCAGGTGAATATCCTATTCTCATTAACATTGGTACAAATACTGGTGCTAAAATAGCCCATTTAGCTGATGCTGATCCCATGAATAGATTTAAGAATCCTACAATTATAATGAATCCTATTACTAGTGGAATTCCACCAATTCCTGCAGCTTCTAAGAAATCTGCACCTTTTACTGCTAATATTGTTCCTAAGTTTGTATACCCGAAGTATGCTATAAATTGAGCTGCGAAGAATACTAAGACAATATATCCTGCCATTCCTTGCATTGATTTCGTTAACATATCCATTACATCTGAATCACTTTTAATTGTTCCTATTGATTTTCCATAAGCTAATCCTGGAAGAGCAAAGAATAATACGATTACTGGAACTAATCCATTTCCTAAGAAGTTATGTCCTAATGCTAAATAAATTGGTACTAATAAAACTAGCATAACTACTGTTGCTAATCCTGCAGATCTTAATGCTTTTTTCTCTTCAGGTGTAACCTCTTGGAATTCATTTCCACCCTCACCAGTATATTTTCCTAATCTTGGTTCTACTATTTTATCATTTATTAACGTTCCTAAGAATGTAATTATAAATGTTGATGCCATCATAAAGTACCAGTTTGCTGTAGGTGCTACATAGTAAGTAGGATCAAGTATTCTTGCTGCCTCTGTTGAAATTCCTCCTAGAAGTGGATCTATAGTTCCTATTAGTAGATTTGCTGAGAATCCTCCTGAAACTCCAGCAAATGCTGCTGCCAATCCTGCTATTGGATGTCTTCCAAATGATATAAATATAAGTGCTGCTAATGGTGGTAATACAACATACCCCGCATCTGAAGCTACGTTTGACATTATCCCTAAAAATACAACCATTACTGTTACTAATTTTTTTGGTGTAGAAAGTGCTACTTTCTTTAAAATAGCTGCCATTAATCCCGATCTCTCAGCTATTCCTATACCTATTATTGCAACTAAAACTGTTCCTAAAGGTGCAAATCCAGTAAAGTTATTTACCATTGAAGTAAATATATAGTTTACTCCTTCTTTTGTCATTAAAGATTTAGTAGCAATTACCATCTCTTCTGTTTTCATTGTTTTTCTATTGATTCCAACGAAATCAACTGACCAACCTAAGGCTCCACCTATTCCTGAAATAATTACAACCATTACAGCTAATATTGCAAATAATGTTGCTGGATGTGGTAAGGCATTCCCTCCCTTTTCAATTATATTCAAGAATTTGTCTATAAAACTCTTGTTTTCAGTTCTTTTTAATTCAGCTTGCATAATCCCCTCCATATTGATAATTTATTTTCATTTTATATCAAAATGCTTAATAAACTTTCCAGTATTGTATAAAGAATATCATACTTTTGTCCAAATGAAAAAGATTAATTTTATATATCTTTTATAAATAAAATATATATTGTTCGTCAATTCGTGCTTTTTATGAACGATTTTTTATTTTTTTAAAAAAATTTATTTTATTTTTTTAAAAGTTTTATCTAAAGTTGTTAAAACTTCACATGAGTTTTTTCCAACTAAAATGTCATCTTCTATTCTAACTCCACCAAAATCTGGAACATAAATTCCAGGTTCTATTGTTATGATCATCCCTTCTTTTAATACCTTATTTTCAGCTTTAAACGAGATTCCTGGGTACTCGTGTATTTGTAATCCAAATCCATGACCTAATCCATGACCAAAATTATCTCCATAGCCTTTTTGTTTTATAAAATCTCTTGCTATAGCATCTAATTCATGTACAGTAACTCCTTCTTTTACCGCTTTTATTGCTCTTTCATTTGCTTCTCTAACTATTTCATAAATTTCTAAGTGTTTTTCTGTTGGATTATCCCCTACATAGAAAGTTCTTGTTATATCTGAGGCATATCCCTTATAAAAACATCCATAATCTATTGTCAAAAAGCCTTCTTCTACTAATTTTTCACTAGCAACACCATGGGGTAAAGCCGATCTTTCATTAGATGCTACAATTATATCAAAAGAAGCTTTTGAAGCACCTAACTTTCTCATCTGATACTCTAACTCGGCTGCAATTTCTCTCTCTTTAACTCCAACTCTAATTTTAGACATACTTTCTTTCAACGCTTGCTCTGCAATTTTTACAGATTCTCTTATTATTTCTATCTCTTCTTCTGATTTAATCTCTCTCTCTTTTGTAAAAGTGTCATCTAAATATATAAATTCAACTTCAGGAAAATTACTTTGGAACAATTTAAATTGATCAAGTGTAACACTTTGATTTTCAATTGCTATTTTCTTTATTTTAAACTCTTCTAATAATTCTCCCACTTTTTTTAAAGCTGAGATATTTTCACAAATTAATTCAAAACCATTTTTTTCTACTTCACTCTTTCCTTGAGATACATATCTAAAATCTGTTATAAAAAATCTCTTATCTTTTATAGCTATCGCTACTCCTGTTGTTCCTGTAAAACCTGTAAAATATCTTACATTTAGTAGATTTGTTACTAAAATTGCCTCTACCCCTTTTTCATCCATTAATCTTTGTAACTTCATTTTTTAACCCCCTTAAAATATTATTTTTCCTCCAGCAATAACCAAATCATCACTATATATAACTAGATGCTGTCCTTTAGCATTTTGTGGATTCTCCTCTTCGTATTCTAAATATATCTTTTTATTCTCTTTAATTACTTTTCCATAAAAACCTAAACTAGAAAACCTGGGTTTTACGAATACTCTCATCTCTAAAAGAGTTTCTAATGGAATTTGAGTTTTAAAATCTGCTAGTTCAACTTTTTTTCTATATAACTCTATATAATCACCTAAAATTATCTCATTTTTTTCTGGAATAATATCTATGATAAAATATACTTTTGAAAATAGAACTCCCAATCCTCTTCTTTGACCAATTGTGTACAACTGATATCCTTGATGTTGTCCTAAAACATTCCCATTTTTATCAACATAATTTCCTGGCTCTATTTTATCACCTAAAGCTTTTTTTAAAAACTCTAAATATCCTTCTTTTGCAAAGCAAATACCCTGACTATCTTTTTTATCGTGAACTTTTACTCCATAATTTTTAGCTTTCTCTCTTACCAATGTCTTTTCATACTTTGCTAATGGAAACATCATTCTCTCTATTATTTCTGAATCTATTCTATATAGCATATAACCTTGATCTTTTCTTATATCTTTTGGTTTTTTAAATAAGCTTTTTTCAAATCTATTATCCCTACTTACCTCACAATAGTGACCTGTACCTATGTAGTAAGCATCTTTTGAATTTGCAATTTCAATCAGCTTCTTCACTTTTATGATCTCATCACAAACTACACACGGAGACGGTGTCATTCCTTTTGAATATTCATCAATAAAATATTTTACAATTTTTTCATTGAATTCATCTACTATATCTAAAATAATATGCTCTATATCTAACTCTTTTGCTAAAGATATAGCATCCTTCAAATCCTGTGACTCTCTTTGCTCTTTGCTCACAACTAAAGTCACACCTATAACTTCAAAACCATCCTCTTTTAACATATATGCCGAAGTTGAAGAATCAACTCCACCACTCATTCCTAATACTATTCTTTTTTTATTCATATACTCCTCTATTTTTTTGCTATGTGAATTGAACCAATATTATATCTCTTTATTTCATTTCCTACAAATACCTCAAGAGTTCCATCTTCTAAAATATCTCCAGCAATTCCGCTCTCCTCTTTATCGAATGTAACAATATCAATTCTTCTTCCATACAGATAATTTACTTTATTTATTTTTTCTAGAATTTCTTTCCAACTTCCATTTTTAAACTCTTTAAAATTTTCAAAAAAATCTGAAACTATAGTCATTATAACTTCTTCTAGGTTATATTCTTTTCCTGTTTTTTCTCTTAATGACATACCTCTATCTTTAGCTTCTTCTAAATTTAAATTATTAACATTAAGTCCAATTCCAATTATATAGTGATCTTTTATTTTTTCAACCAAAATTCCACTTATTTTTTTCTCTTCTAAATATAAATCATTTGTCCATTTAAATTTATAATCTAAATTCTCTATTTTTTTTAAAGAATATAATAAAGAATACCCTACTAAAAGTGGAAGTTTCATATACTCATCTTCAGATATTTCGAAATCATGCTTTAAAGCAAAAGAAAATAGTGCTGCTCCTTCTGTTGAAACCCACTTATTTCCTCTTCTTCCTCTTCCAGCATTTTGAACTTTAGCTATTGCTAAATCTTTCTCTAATATATCATCTTTCTCTCTTAAAAATCTATTTGTTGAATCTATCTCATCAAATCTATATATTCTCATTCTTTCTCCTTAAAATAAAAAATTAGGCAGAACTCTGCCTAATTTTTTTAGTCGTTATATCCTTCTGGATTTTCTTTATGCCATTTCCATGCTGTTTCAATTATTGATTCTAACGAAGCATATTTAGGTTTCCATTTTAATTCGTTCATAGCTTTTTGAGAACTCGCAACTAATTTTGCCGGATCTCCAGCTCTTCTAGGAGATACCTCAGCTGGTATTTCATGCTTTGTAACTTTTCTAGCTACATCTATAACTTGTTTAACCGAGAATCCCTCTCCATTTCCTAAATTATAAATTGTACTATCTCCACCATTTTTTAATCTATCTAATGCTAAAATATGAGCATCAACCAAATCCATTACATGAACATAATCTCTAATACAAGTTCCGTCCTCTGTTGGATAGTCATCTCCATATATTCCTATTTTTTCTCTTTTTCCTAAAGCCACTTGCAAAATTATTGGAATTAGATGTGTTTCAGGACTATGGTCTTCTCCAATCTCTCCTGTTGGATATGCTCCAGCTACATTGAAGTATCTAAGAGCTGTATATTTTATTCCGTAAGCATAGTCATACCATTTTAATAGTTTTTCAACCATTAATTTACTTTCACCATATGGATTTGTTGGATTTGTTTCATCCGTTTCAAGAATTGGAATATTTTTTGGTTCTCCATATGTTGCCGCTGTAGAAGAGAAAACTATATTTTTTACTTCAAACTCTCTCATTATATTTAATAAATTCATAGTTCCAAGAACATTATTGTCAAAATATTTAGCAGGATTTGTCATACTTTCTCCAACTAATGAATCTGCAGCAAAATGTATAACTCCTTCTATTTTATTCTCTTTGAATACTCTTTTTAAAAATTCTATATCTCTTAAATCTCCTAATGCTAACTTTATATTCTCAGGTACTGCTTCTACATGCCCCGTTTGCATGTTATCTAAAACAACAACCTCTCTTTTTGCTTCTAATAAAGCTCTAACCGCATGACTTCCTATATATCCGGCTCCACCACAAACTAATATTGCCATCTTTCTCCTCCTATGGTTTTTCTTTATTATATTTTCTTTTTAATGTCCAGTCAATCCTTTTAAATCTGTTTCTATACAATCTTATTTAATTTATTAAAAAAAGATATATTTTGTAAAAATAGCTAGATTAAAATCTAGCTATTTTTATTATCTTATTTTATTTAAAATTCCCATTCCATATACAGGACCAGTATGAGATGCTATAGTTGCCCCAATCTCCATTCTAGCTCTATAATCTAACTTCTTAGTTTTTTCAGCTATACTTCTTAGTTGGTCTGCTGCTTCTAACTCATTACGAGTTCCTCCCCAACCAGTATACATTATAATAGAATTCTTTTCGTTTTTAATAAGTTTCTCCATATAAGATAAAGCTCCTCTTTCACCAAGTGCTTTAGCCTCGATACAAACTTCCCCGTTCTCTAATTTTAAAACAGGTTTTATTTTTAAGAATCCACCAATAACCGATGATGCTCTTCCTATTCTTCCACCTTTTTCTAAATAAGATAACTCTTTTACAACAAAGTAAACTTTCATTTTGCTCTTTGTTTCATCTATCCATTCAATAATTTCATCAAATGATTTTCCATCTTTTACCATTTTTGCTGCCTCAATAACGATATGAGCCAAAGCAAATGTTACAACTTTAGAATCTACTATAGCTATATCATCCTCTTTGTTTAACATACCTCTTGCTACTCTTGCAGCTTGTTGAGTTCCACTCAATTTACTCGAAATATGTATAGAGATAATCTTTTTATATCCTCTCTCTAACAATTTCTCATATAACTCTTTGAACTCTGCTGGTGATGGTTGAGATGTTTTTGGAACAACTCCCTCTTTTAACAATTGTTTCCAGAACTCACCTTTAGACATATCTACACCATCTCTGTAATATGTATCTCCAGCCAATTTGATTTTTAACGGTATAATATCAACATCTAAGCCTTTTATCATTTCTGGAGTTAAATCAGACGTAGAATCTGTTACAATTGCTATTTCAGGCAACTCAGGGTTTCTATTAGTTATATATATATAGTATGGGTAATTTTCTTGCCCTATTACTAAATCTGAATATCTAACTGTCGACTTAATTCCTTTTAAAACTTTATTAGCTTCCTCTGTTGAACCTTTTCCTATACACGCGAATATATTTAAAGTTTCGCTATTTACACACATCTTATAAACAGTTTCTATTAAAGTTTCTAAAGTTGCACCTTTAGCTTTTATTTTTCCATTTACTAAAGCTATATAATCACCTTGAGATATGATCAACTCATCAACTTTCGTATCTCTTACTGCTTGAGTTATCTCTATTGATGTATTAAATGGAAGTTGTTTTAGAATTTCATCCATTCCAAACTCTTTATTTTTTACAACATACTCACCCTCTAGCATAGTTTTAGTTTCTAAAACCATTACCTCTTTTGAAGCTCTTTCTGCAGCAATTTTTGCTGATGATATAATATTTTTGTTATTTGGTAAAATAACTATTTTATCAGCTTTTATTTTATTGATTCCCTCTTCTATATCAGCAACACTTGGATTTTGTGTTTGTCCACCTATTAAAACAGCTGTTGCTCCATTATCTAAGAATAAGTTTCCTAACTCCATGTTATCAACAATAGCAAAATAAGCTATTGGTTTGCTATTTTCATTCTGAACTAAAACTTTTCCTTTTTTATCAACTTTATAATGCTCAGCATCAGCTAATAGCATATTTTTATGTTGAATTTCCATATTATCAATTTTTATATTTGATAAATTTCCTAATTTTCCAGCTATTTCTAAAACTAGCCCTGGATTATTTGTATGGATATGAGTTTTTGTTTTCTTTGATGTCTGTGCACAAACCATTGAATCTCCATGATTTACAATTTTTGATTTATAATCATCTAAATCAAAATCTCCAGATTCTATAACAAACTCTGTACAATACTTAAATTTAATATCTTCAAAAACATGAGTTCCTGAATGTTCCATAATATCTTTTCTTTTAGCTTGAGATTGAACTATTCTCTCTAAATCATGTAACATATCTGGATCTGTAACAGATTTTTCAAATCCTTCTAAGATATAGAATATTCCTTGCCCTCCTGCATCTACAACTCCAGCTTCTTTTAACTTAGGTAATTGATTTGGAGTTTCTTGTACCGCTTCTTGAGCAGCTTCTTTTAAATATACTAAGAACGGAATAAAATCATCTGAAGGTCCTGTATACTTTTCAGCTTCTTCTGCAACCCTTCTTATTACAGTTAACATCGTTCCTTCAACAGGTTCACTTACTGCTTTATATGCCTTTTCTTTAGCAATTCTAAAAGCAATCTTAACATCTTCTACTCCAACTTCCTCTTTGGTTCTAACACCATCTAAGAATCCTTGAATTATTTGTGATAAAATTGTTCCTGAGTTTCCTCTAGCTCCTAAAAGAATAGCTTCTGATACAATATCTGCTAACTCTTCCATATCCGGTTCATGGTTTAATTTTATTAACTCATTCTCCACCGCTTGCAATGTCATTGACATATTTGTTCCTGTATCTCCATCTGGAACAGGATACACATTTAAATCATTTAGAACATCTGAATATTTTGATAACCATCTACTTGCTGCAATTAACAATTTTGTTAATCTTGTAGAATTCAATACCTTAACTTCTATATTCATTATTTTCCTCCATTATTAGAATGTAGGTGGATTTACCACCCAAAGAGCTCTTGCTCTTTTATCTGTATTATTTTTAAATCTATGCTTTTGACTAGATTTAAAGTAGAAGCTATCTCCTTCGTGTAAGTTGTGTACAGCTTCCTCTATATATATATCAATACTCCCTTCAAGAACAAATATAAACTCCTCTCCAGGATGTGTATAATAGCTTCTTCCGCTTTCTCCTCCTGGCCCAATCTCATATAAAATTGGCTCCATGCTCTTCTCTATATTTGATGATGTTAAAAGTGATAATGTTGTATTCGAATCCACACTCTCTACAAATTTTCTCTCTTTTGCTCTAATTAAATCAGAATTTTTCTTTACCTCTTCATCTTCAATTAGATAACTAACTCTTACGTCTAATGAGTTTGCTATTTTCTTCAAATTTTCAATTGAAGGAGATGCTTTTCCTTGTTCTATTTGTGATAAAAAGCTAGCTGATAAATCGACCATTGTTGCCAACTCTCTTAATGATAATGATTTTTCATTTCTGCTCTTTTTTATTCTCTCTCCTATACTCACTTTCTATTCATCCTCCTCTAACATTTTATATAGTTCAAATAGACTATGGAGAACTGTTTTTCTTCTTATTCTCTCTCTATCCCCCGTGAAATTAAATCTAAAACTTGTTATCTTATCTTTCACTCTAACTCCTACATAAACAAGACCAACAGGTTTTTCTTCCGTTCCCCCATTTGGACCAGCAACTCCTGTTGTTGATATTCCAACATTTGTTTCTAATCCATAAACCATTGCTTCTGCTACTTCTTTACTTACAGCTCCATATCTCTTTATTATATTTTTATCAATATTTAAACGCTTCGCTTTTGATTCGTTACTATACGTTATCAATCCCTCTGTGAAAAATTGTGATATTCCTGATACACCGACAATTGTAGATGCTAACATTCCTCCAGTACATGATTCTGCAACTGATATCGTATAATTTTTATTTTTTAAAAACTCAAATACTTTCTCTTCTATTTTTTCATCATCTTCAGTTATAATATATTTTCCTATACTATTATATATCTTTTCCTTAATTTTTTCCACTGTGTTTTTATAGCTCTCTAATGTTTGCATTCTCACTATTATACCATAATCTTTTACTAAAAACTCATACTCTATATTTGGATCTATAAAAAACTCTTTTATTTTCTCTTCTAATATAGATTCTGGAATTCCTGATACTATTATATCCTTTATATATATTGGGTCTATACTCTCACAATAGTTATTTGTATAATATTTCAAAAACTTAGGAAACATATTATAAAGTTCTTTAGGAACTCCTGGAAAAGCTGCAATCCCATCAATAAAAAATGCTGGTGCCATTCCCACATCATTTTTTATTGAAACTGCTCCTTCAGGTTTTTCAACTTCTTTATAGTTCTTTTTTAAGAATTCGATATTTAATTTTTTAAATTTCTGTTTTATCTCTATTAATTCCTCTTCATCAACTAACATCTTTTTATTTAAAAATTTACTGATTGCTTCTTTTGTTAAATCGTCATCTGTTGCACCTAGACCACCAGATAAAATAACTAAATCACTCTTTTCTTTAGCAAATTTAATCGCTTCAAGAATTTTTTCCAAAGAATCCCCTACAGTTAATTTAAAATCTATTTTTATTCCTACTTTATTTAATTCGTTAGCCATAAAAATACTATTCGTATCCAATGTAGCTCCATTTAATAACTCTGTACCCACCATAAGTAAAACACATCTCATTTTTATCTACCTCTTAGAAAAATATAGTCCAAATACAAACCATTAAAAAGTTTCCAATTACCCCTGCTAAGAAATCATCTAAAACAACACCTACTCCATTTCCAAAGAACTGTGATTTATAAATAGGTCCAATTTTTGTTATATCAAAAAATCTAAATATTACAAATCCTAATACTATAGCTACTATTGTTTCAAAAATTCCAACTGGATTTATTAAAAATAACGTTGTTAAAAAACCTAATACCTCATCTATTACTACTTTTTGTGGATCTTTTTCTTTGAATATATCTCTTTCTGCAATATCACAAACATAAACTGATATCGCGAAAAACGTCATTAAAAACATAAAGTAAAATGAGTTATATATCATATTGTTTGGAAATATTCTTTTTAATAAAACTAAACCAATATATATAGGAATTCCACCCAAAGTTCCAAATGTTCCTGGGGCTACAGGCATATCTCCCAAACCGAATACTGTTGCTAAGTTTCTAACTAACTTTATATTCACTTAAAACACTCCTTTTTCATAATTGTAAGGTCTATACTCTCCGTTACCATCTAATATATCCTTTATTTCACTCTCTGTTTCTGTTGTAAACTCTAAAACTAACTCCGAAATTCCAATACTTTCTAAATACTCTTTATCTTCTAATATATTAAGTGGATGCTCTAAATATATTTCACTATTTCCAATATCATTTTGAATAACTGTGAATCTATCCCCTTGTTCATTTTCAATAATTTTTTGATTTTCTGTAGCTATTGATAACTCTGTATACATAGCTCTAGGTCTTCCGTAAGCTAAAATAGCTTTTTTAACTGTCGTTTCTCCAATCTCTTCTAATCTTCTATAGCTAACCTCTGGAGAAACTATTATCGTATCTACATTTGTTAACGTTGAAAAATGATCAAACGCATAACGATTAGATATATTTAAATTCCATCCTAAAGTTATTTCTGAATTTTTATTTTCCAATGCTTGATATAGATTAGTTGCCAATTTATTATATAAATCAACTTTAGTTAGAATCCCCTCTCTCGCTACGTCATAACCTTTATTATAAATTTTTGTTACTCCTAAGTTTTCTAAAACGCTCTTTTGACTATCGTTTGAAACAATAGCTGATATTATCGCCTTTTTTTCTTTTGATTCAAGTCTTGAAAGTTTTATAATCTCTTCAGAAACTTCTCTTCTATAACTTAGAATTAATTTTTCTAAAAGTTCTTTTACAACATCTCTTTTCAGCTGTTTTATAACAGATATTGGTAAGAATATATTTTCATCAATCTCTATATTTTTTACAATCCCTTTAAATGTCGTATCACCAATTTCCAGAATCTTTTCTTCTATAACCTCTTTTGAAGTACCTTTATTTTTAGCTAGTTCAATAGTAGTATCTGAAGATAATTCAGCAGTTATTAATTCTAATCTATTATTTAAAGTCGAAACTTTTATTTTAGGAACATCTCCAAGTTTAGCTGTAAATTGGAACTCTATTAAATGTTTTTTATCTGTTGTTTTTAATTTTTGTTCTATTAAATCACTCACTTCTTTTGAGTAATTTCTATAAACATACTTAGTTCCAACTGGTAAATCTCTCAATACTACCGTTTCTCCAGGATTAGCATCCTTTCTTCCTCTTTCGAATTTAGTATCAATTTTATTTATATAAGTTCCACCGATTTTTTCGTAATCTTTAGATAAAAATGTAACTCCATCACCTAAAATTATTCTCTCTTTTAATTTCAAGTGATTTTCTTTTAACTCACCTAAATTTTTACCTAAATGGCTTGCAAACTCTCTATTCATTATTTCAGGTCTATTTTTATAAAAATACCCTGTGCTGTATCCTCTATTAAATATTTGTGAACTTTTTTCCTCTACATTTTTTCCCTCTATTAGCTCTTTATAATAGCTAACTGTTTGGAATACATAGTTAGGTTCTTTCATTCTTCCTTCTAACTTAATACTATCAATACCTATCTCTTTTAACTTTTGAATCTCTTCAAATCCATATAATTGATCTTTTGGACTTAATAAATATCCTTCTTCCTCTCCATTAGAAGAATATTTTTTTCTGCAAGGTTGAGCGCACATACCTCTGTTTCCACTACGTCCACCTATAAAGCTGCTCATATAACAATTACCAGAATATGATATACAAAGTGCTCCAGAAACAAATATCTCTAGTTCAATTTCACTCTTTTCTCTTATCTCTTTAATCTCCTCAAATGATAACTCTCTTGGTAGAACAACTCTTTCAAATCCTATAGATTTCAAGTAGTTTGCCTCAATATGATTTGCTACCGTCATTTGAGTACTTCCGTGCAATTCAAGTCCTGGATAGTTTTCCTTTATAAATTTTGCTAATCCAAAATCCTGAACAATTACAGCGTCTAATCCGTGTTTGTAAAGTTCTCTCAAATTAATTGAAATTGCTTCAATTTCTACATCCATCATTATCGTGTTTAAAGTTAAAAATACTTTAACACCTCTTTCATGAGCATAATCTAAAGCTTCTTTATACTCTTCTAAAGTTAGATTTACAGCATTTCTTCTAGCTCCAAATCCTTTTAATCCCATATAAATCTCATCAGCACCTGCTTTTATAGCAGCATAAAATCTTTCAATACTTCCTGCTGGAGCAACTATTTTCATATCTTTCCTCTCTCTATACTCTCTATTATTTTTTCTACTTTAATTTTTAATTCTTCTAAAGTTCCATTATTTTCTATAATAATATCAGCTTTTAAATTTCTTTCCTCTCTTGAAATTTGTTTTAAGATAATCTTTTCTATGAGCTCATCATCTATTCCATCTCTTTTTTTTATTCTTTGAATCTGTAATTTTTTCTCTATATCCACAACGATAACCTTATTGCAATACTTATCTAAATTAACCTCAAACAATAACGGTACATCAAAAATTACTATCTCATTACTTTCGAAAAATTTTAAAAATAACTCCTCATAAATTTTTAAAACTTTTGGATGAACAATTGAGTTTAAAATTTCTAATTTATCAGAACTATTAAAAACTATCTTTTTTAATAAATCTCTATTTATAGAATTGTCTTTTAAATTTATAAACTCTTTTCCTAATTTTTCTTTAATTTCCTCTTTTACTAAATCACTTTCTAAGATATTTTTAGCTATCAAATCTGCATCAAAAATCTTTAATCCCATAGATGAAAATATCTTGCTAACTGTCGATTTACCACTACCTATACCACCAGTTAATCCCAATATCATTATTATCTCCTTAAAATCGAATATATTATATTTTAACATATTTTCTGACTTTTTTTGTAAAAAAAAAGAGTGAAATTAAAATTTCACTCTTGGTTTTATATTTAATTAAGCTGCAGTTACTTCTTTAGCTATTGGACCTTTATTTCCTTCTTCTACAACGAATGAAACATTTTGTCCCTCTTCTAAAGTTCTAAACCCTTCCCCAATAATTCCAGTAAAGTGTACGAAATAATCTTTCCCCTCTTCACATGTTACAAAACCAAATCCTTTTTCTTTGTTGAACCATTTTACTGTTCCTTTTAACATTTTAACCTCCGAATAATAAAAAAAGTATAGTAAGTCCCCCTAGGCACTTTATGGATATATTATACATTAAAGAGTTCTTATTTGCAATACATTTTGTTTGTTTTTTGAAGAAATAAATACTTTTTAAGCTCTTATTTAAAATTTAGGACATTTTTTTTGTTTTGTTTAATATTGTAGGATTTTAATAAAAAAAAAGAGAACTACAATGTAGTTCTCTTTTAAAACGAATTAGAATTATACTAATTCGATTATAGCCATCTCAGCAGAATCTCCCTTTCTTACAGAAGTTCTGATGATTCTTGTGTATCCACCGTTTCTCTCAGCATACTTTGGAGCTAAATCGTTAAATAACTTAGCTACAGCCTCTTCGCTTCTTAAGAAAGCGAAAGCTTGTCTTCTGTGTGCAAGAGTTCCTTTTTTACCAAGAGTTACCATTCTCTCAGCAAACTTTCTAAGTTCTTTTGCTCTAGTAACAGTAGTTTCTATTCTATCTGATAAAATTAGAGATATTGTTAAGTTCATTAACATAGCTTTTCTATGATCAGCTCTTCTCCCTAACTTTCTATATGATTTATTGTGGTTCATTAGTCAGTTAGCCTCCTTATCTAATTATTCTACAGATCCATTTCCATTTAGATCGAACCCAAGTTCTTTCATTTTTTCAAGGATCTCATCTAGTGATTTTCTTCCTAGATTTTTTATTTTTAGAAGTTCGTTCATTGTCATTTTAGCCAATTGTCCTACTTCTTCTATTCCAGCTTTCTTTAAACAGTTAAATGATCTAACTGTTAAATCTAGCTCTTCTATTCTTGTATTCATTACATCATCATTTTTGTTTGTTGATGTAGGTGTTTCCTCTTCTTCCTCAAGATCTACTCTTAAGTGGTCCATTCTATTTCCTAAGTCTAGGAATGGGTCTAAATGATACTTCAGAAGTTCAATAGCGTAAGAGATTGCATCTCTTATTTCTACACTTCCATCAGTTTCGATATCTAAAGTTAACTTGTCGAAATCAGTCATTCTTCCAACCATTGTATCCTGAACTGAGTAAGAAACTTTTTTGATTGGTGTATATATAGCATCAACTGCTATAAAATCTACAGCCCAATCTTTTTTCTCTATCTCTTCAGCAACAACAAATCCTTCACCAGTATCAACTATAAACTCCATATCGATCTCTCTATCTGTAGTTAATGTACAGATGATTTGATCAGGATTTACAATTTCTAGTCCAATATCTGGTATTATATCAGCAGCTGTAACAGTCTTAGGTCCCTTTGCAGAAAGAGTCATTTTTCTTTCTCCAGCAGTTTCTGCCTTTACTACTACCTCTTTAACATTTAGCATTATTTCAGTAACGGCCTCTTTAACACCTTCCATAACTGAAAACTCGCTTAGTACTCCATCAATTCTAACTCCTTTAATGGCAGCACCTGGTATAGATGATAGTAAAACTCTTCTCAAAGCATTACCAATTGTATGTCCATATCCTCTATATAAAGGTTCTATAACATATTGACCTGAAAAGTCACTTGTTTTTAATTCGGTAATGTTAATACCCTTAGCATGTTTTTCTATTTTTAACATTTAATCAACTCCTGTCAAAGGATTTATTATCTTGAATAGAACTCAACTATTAAAGCTTCGTTTAGATCGAAATCTAAGTCGTCTTTAGTTGGGTTCTGAAGAACTTTTCCTGCGAAGTTAGCTTTATCTAACTCTAACCATGCTGGAACTGCTTTCTCTTCTATTGCAGTTTTGATTAACTCAATGTTCTTTGAGTTCTCAATTACTGATACTACGTCCCCTGCTTTTACTCTGTAAGATGCAATGTTAACTCTTCTTCCGTTAACAGCAACGTGTCCATGAGACACAACTTGTCTAGCTTGTCTTCTAGTTTTAGCGAACCCTAGTCTGTAAACTACGTTCTCTAATCTTCTCTCTAAGTATTGGATTAAAGTTAAACCAGTAACTCCATCCTTTCTTGAAGCCTCATCATATAATTTTCTGAATTGCTTCTCCATTACATTGTATATAAATTTAGCTTTTTGCTTTTCGTTTAACTGAATTGCATACTCTGTAGGCTTTTTGTTTGCATTTGGTCTTGGTCCTCTGTTAGAAGATTTGTTTACTCCTAAGATAACTGGATCAATTCCAAGAGCTCTACATTTCTTTAAAACAGGTTGTCTATTTCTTGCCATCTCTTTATTGTTCCTCCTTACACTTTAATAAATTACTACGATAATGAGCTTAAAAAGTGTTATTACACTCTTCTTCTTTTTGGTGGTCTACATCCGTTGTGTGGAACTGGAGTTACATCAGTTATTTTTGTAACTTCTAATCCTGCTGCTTGTAGAGATCTGATACATGCTTCTCTACCTGATCCAGGTCCTTTCACTTTTACTTCAACCTTCTTCATTCCGTTTTCCATTGCGATTTGAGCTGCTTGCTCTGCTGCGATTTGAGCCGCGAATGGAGTTCCTTTTTTAGTTCCTTTGAAACCAGAAGTTCCTCCTGATTTCCAACTTACTACTTTACCATCCACATCAGTAATTGCTACTATTGTGTTGTTGAAAGTTGAGTGTATATGAGCTACTCCGTTAGGAATATTTTTCAATTTCTTTTTGATTTTAGCTACTTTTTTCTTAGCCATTTTTTAAGCTACCTCCTTACGATAAAATTCCGTTTTTAACTATACTATAATTAGCTTAAAACTATCTCTTTATAGGTTTTTTAGGACCTTTTCTAGTTCTTGCATTTGTTTTTGACTTTTGTCCTCTTACTGGTAAGTTCATCTTGTGTCTTGAACCTCTGTAACATCTGATGTCCATAAGTCTCTTTATTGCAAGTCTGATCTCTTTTCTAAGATCTCCCTCTACCTTGATAGTTTCAACAATGGCTCTGATTTTGTTTAACTCTTCTTCAGTTAAATCCTTTACTCTAGTGTCAAAGTTTACTCCTGCTTCTGTTAATACTTTTTGTGAAGTTGGTTTTCCAATTCCGTAAACATAAGTTAAAGCAATCTCTATTCTTTTGTTTCTAGGAATATCTACTCCTGCGATTCTAGCCAAAATTCTTCCTCCTCTTCCGAAAATTTTATATATCCGTCAGTATATAAACTGACTAAGACTTTCTTCGGTATGCCTCTTTCGAGTACTAGCTCTACAGCCTAACATACCTTTACAGTACTTCCCATGTCAGTACTAGTTTGCAAAACTTTTCAAGTTATCCTTGTACTTGTTTGTGCTTAGGGTTTTCACAGATAACTCTGATTTTCCCGTGTCTCTTGATAACTTTACATTTGTCACAAATAGGCTTAATTGATACTCTTACTTTCACTTAATTACCTCCTCTCGTGATCATAACTTTACTTTTTTCTGTATACTATTCTTCCCCTAGATAAATCATATGGAGAAATTTGTACCGTTACTTTGTCTCCTGGTAAAATTTTAATGTAGTTCATTCTCATTTTTCCAGAAATGTGCCCTAAAATTGTGTGTCCATTCTCTAATTCTACTTTAAACATCGCATTTGGAAGGGCCTCTAATATAGTTCCTTCTAATTCGATAACATCCTTTTTCGACATACTACCTCCTATCGAACAGAAATTCATATTATTTTAACATTTATTTTACAAAAAGTCTAGCTAATTTTTAACTATTTTTTGATGTATTTACTAGTCTAATTCCGTTAAAATAACTGGCTTCCCATCTATTACGGCAACAGTGTGCTCGAAGTGCGCCGAACGCTTTCCATCTCTTGTCACTACTGTCCACCCATCATCGATTATATTCACTTTGTAGGTACCAATATTTACCATCGGTTCTATAGCTAAAACCATTCCTTCCTCGATTTTTAAACCTCTACCTTTTCTTCCGTAGTTTGGTATACAAGGATCTTCATGCATAGCTTTACCCACTCCATGCCCAGCAAAATCTTTTACTACAGTAAATCCATTTGCTTCAACATATTTTTGGATTGCATTTCCTACATCTCCTAATCTGTTTCCTGCAAATACCTGCTCTATTCCAATTCTTCTTGCTTCTTTTGTAACATCGATTAATTTTTGTGACTCGTCATCAATCTTTCCTACAGGGAATGTAATTGCTGAATCTCCATAGAAACCATCCATTCTAGCCACTACATCAACACTTATAATATCCCCTTCTTGAAGAATTCTACTTTCTTTTGGAATCCCATGAACTACTTCTTCGTTTACAGAGATACAAGATCCTGCAGGATAAGGATTTATTGGTCCGCCAACTCCTACAGTTGCTAGTTCTGCTCCATTCTCGATTAGATAGTTTTCAATAATTTTATTTAATTCATATGTTGAAATACCTGGTTTTATAAACTGAGGTAAATACTCTGAATATAATTTAGCAATTAATTGACATGGTTTTTTGATTTTTTCAATCTCTTCTCTAGTTTTTATTATAACCATATTCTTCCTTTCTAGATATCTAAAAATTATCCTAAAATATTAAAGATTTCCTTTGCAATTTCATTGATCTCTTTAGTTCCATCTAATTCAACCATTACTCCTCTTTCAGTATAGAAGTTAAATAATGGTGCTGTTTGCTCGTGATAAGCTGATAGTCTGTTTTCTACAGTCTCTTTGTTATCATCTTTTCTTACTATTAAATCTGCTCCACAGTAATCACATTTATCCTCTACTTTTGGAGGGTTATTTACAACATGGAAAGATGCTCCACAGCTTGGACAAACTTTTCTTCCTACAACTCTTCCAACGATTAATTCGTCTGGAACATTTAAAGAAATAACTTTGTCTAAGTTCATGTTAAGATCTTTTAAAAGTACCTCTAAAGCTTCTGCTTGAGCTAAAGTTCTTGGGAACCCATCTAAGATAAATCCTTTTTTACAATCTTCTTGAGATAATCTATCCTTTATTATTCCTATTATTGTTGAATCTGGAACTAATTTACCTTCATCCATAAATTTTTTAGCTTCCATTCCCATTTCAGTTCCTTCTGATATCGCTGCTCTTAGCATATCTCCAGTTGAAATTTGAGGAATTCCATACTTATCAATTATAAATTTTGCTTGAGTTCCTTTTCCTGCACCAGGTGCTCCAAATAACATTATGTTCATTTAGTTTCATCTCCTTTATTTTAAATAAAAAGGGCACGACTTATGCCGTGCCTAGATTTTATAAAAATCCTTTATACTCTTTCATGATAAGATGAGCATCTATCTGTTGTACTGTATCTAGTGCAACCCCTACTACTATTATAATCCCTGTTCCACCAAAGAATACTGGTAGTCCAAAAGCCTTAAATAGGACCATTGGTGCAATTGCGATTAAAGCTAAGAAAATAGCTCCACCCCAAGTTATTCTAGTTACAACTCCTTCAAGATAATCAGCTGTATCTGCTCCAGGTCTAATACTTGGAATCGTACCTCCACCTTGCTTTAAATTTTCTGCAACCTTTTCAGGATCGAAAACTATAGAAGTGTAGAAGAACGAGAAGAATATAATTACAGCAGCAAATAGTATTAAATATACAGGATGCTGGTCACTAAATATTCTAGCAAGTACTACTTTTCCAGAAAACTCTCCTGGAAGAACGTTTACTACTAAAGAAGGTATCATCATAACCACTGAAGCAAATATTACAGGCATAACACCTGAACTATTTAATTTCAATGGGATATATGAGTTCTGACCCATTCCATTATTTCCAGCAAATCCTCTTCCTACATAGTGAACTGGTATTTTTCTTTGTCCTAATTGGAAAACAACAATTCCTGCAATCGTTAAAACTGCAGCAACCCCCACTAATAACAAAACAGGAATAAGAAACTTACTCCCTCTCATATCTTGTATAGTTTGAATAACAGCTCCTGGGGCTCCCGAAATAACATTTAAAAAGATTAGTAGCGAAACTCCATTACCTATCCCTTTGATAGATATTTGTTCCCCTACCCACATTAAAAATATTGTTCCTGCCGTTAAAGTTGTTATCGTTGATAAGAAAAATGTAAACCCTGGTGTTGTTACTAATCCTACTGATTGTAACCAAGTGCATACTCCAATTCCTTGGACTATAGCTATTACAATTGTCAGATATCTTGTCCATTGAGTAATCTTGTTTCTTCCTGATTCTCCCTCTTTTTGAATCTCTTCAATTTTAGGAATAATTACAGCAAGTAAGCTAAATACAATTGATGAATTGATATATGGTACAATTCCCAATGCAAATATAGATACTCTTTGGAATGCCCCACCTGAGAACATATTAATATATCCTAGTAAATCACTCTGCGCAGTCATTTGAGCCAAACGATCAATGTCCACACCAGGAGCAGGGATATATGTCCCTACCCTAGCTACTAGGAACATTAATAAGGTGAAGATGATTCTCTCTCTCAGTTCCGGAATTTTAAATATACCTCTAAGCTTCGTTTCAAACTTTTCAATTAAACCCAAAATTCTTCACCTCACATTGAAATAACTAGTTCTTATTACTTGTTATTTTTTGCTACATCAGCAAAAGTTTTTACTTCTATAATTTCTACAGATCCACCTTTTGCTTCGATAGCTGCTTTTGCAGAAGCAGAAACTTTATGAGCTTTTACAGAAACTTTCTTTTCTAGCTCTCCGTTTCCTAAAACTTTGATTCCTGCAAGAGTTTTCTTGATAATTCCAGCTGCTACTAATAGCTCAGGAGTTACTTCAGTTCCCTCTTCGAATCTATTTAAATCACATAAGTTTATTACTGCATAATCTTTTCTGAATATAGCGTTAGAGAATCCTCTCTTTGGAGTTCTTCTATATAAAGGCATTTGTCCACCCTCGAAGTAAGGTTTTACCCCTCCTCCAGCTCTAGAGTTTTGACCATTGCTTCCTTTTCCAGCAGTTTTTCCTAAACCTGAAGACTCTCCTCTTCCGATTCTTTTTCTAGCTTTTCTTGGTACAGAAGGCTTTAATTCATTTAATTTCATTGATTATTGCACCTCCTCTACTTTTATTAGGTAAGAAATTAGAGCGATTTTCCCCATTAATTCTGGAGTCACGTTATGCTCTCTAACATCATTCATCTTCTTAAGCCCTAGCGACTTTGCAGTAGCTATATGGTTAGGCTTTCTTCCGATTATGCTTTTTACAAGCTCTATTCTAAGCTTTGCCATCTTTTTTTACCTCCTAGCTTAAGATTTCCTTTACTTCTTTTCCTCTTAAAGCTGCAACTTCTTCAGCAGTTCTTAATGCTGCTAATCCTTCGATTGTAGCTCTTGCAACGTTGTGCTTGTTTCTTGATCCTTTTATTTTTGTAAGGATGTTGTGTACTCCTGCTAACTCAAGAATCTCTCTACAAGATGATCCTGCGATAACTCCAGTACCTTCATAAGCTGGTGCCATCCAAATTGATGTTGCTCCCCACTTACCAACGATTTCATGAGGAATAGTAGTTCCTTTTAACGAAACCTTTACCATGTTTTTCTTAGCAGCAGCGATTGCTTTTCTGATTGCATCAGGTACACCATTCGCTTTTCCTAATCCCATTCCTACGTTTCCTTCAGCGTCTCCTACAGCAGCTAAAACTGAGAAAGATATTGTTCTTCCTCCTTTAGTTGTCTTAGAAACTCTAGAAATCTTTAATAATTTCTCTTGAAATTGTTTTTCTTCTTTAACTAACTTAGACAAGTGAAGTCCTCCTCTCTACAAGAATTAGAATTTAAGTCCTGCTTCTCTTGCAGCCTCTGCAAGGGCAGCTACTCTTCCTGTGTATTTATAACCAGATCTGTCAAATACGATAACAGATATATTTTTTGCTACAGCTCTTTCAGCTATTAGCTTTCCAACAAGCTTAGCAGACTCGATGTTTCCACCGTGTTTTACATCTCCTTTGATCTCTTTAGCTATTGTAGATGCAGAAACTAAAGTTACTCCATTTACGTCATCAACTAATTGAGCAAAGATGTTGTTGTTTGATCTATATATAGAAAGTCTTGGTCTCTCTGCTGTACCAGAAATTTTGTTTCTGATAGATAAGTGCTTTCTTCTTCTAATAGCGTCTCTATTAACTTTCTTAAACAACGTTTTAACCTCCTTATTCTCAGCATACTAACTATATTTAGTTAGTATTATGATTTCTTACCTTCTTTTCTTCTGATTACTTCGTCAGAATACTTAACTCCTTTACCTTTGTAAGGCTCTGGAGCTCTCTTAGATCTGATGTCAGCAGCAACTTGTCCTACTACATCTTTCTCTATACCTTCAATGTGGATAGTTGTATTTTTCTCAACTGTCATTTTGATTCCTTCAACAGCATCGATTACAACTGGGTGAGAATAACCTAAAGCCATCTCTAATCCAGCATTTTTCTCAGTAGCTCTGTATCCAACCCCTACTAAAGTAAGAGTTTTCTTGAACCCTTCAGAAACTCCAACAACCATGTTGTTTAATAGAGCTCTTGTAGTTCCGTGTATAGCTCTTACAGCTGGTAAGTCATTTGGTCTAGCAACTGTAATTTCGTTGTTCTCTACGTTTATTGTTAACTCTTCGTTAAAATTCTTAGTTAAAGTACCTTTAGGTCCTTTTACAGTAACTACATTTCCTGCAGCTACTGTAACTTCTACCCCAGCAGGTACCACTATGATCTTTTTACCTACTCTTGACATATGGCTACCTCCTAGTTATTACCAAACGAATGCAAGAATTTCTCCACCAACGTTTTCTCTTCTAGCAACTCTATCTGTTACGATTCCTCTAGAAGTTGAAACGATAGCAATTCCTAAACCTGATAATACTCTTGGCATATCTTCTACAGAAGAATAAACTCTTCTTCCTGGCTTAGATATTCTCTTGATTCCTTTGATTACTCTTTCTTTTCCGTCATACTTTAAGTATACTCTTATATTCTTTTTATTTCCATCTGTTACAATTTTGTAGTTAGAAATATATCCCTCTTCTTTTAAAATCTCAGCGATTTTCTCTTTCATGTTAGAGTGAGGAACATCTGTTTTCTCGTGCATTACAGCATTTGCATTTCTAACTCTTGTTAACATATCTGCAATTGGATCTGTTAAAAACATCTATTAAATCCTCCTTTCATCAATTACCAAGATGATTTCTTTACACCTGGAATAAGTCCAGCACCTGCTAATTGTCTGAACTTAACTCTCGAAATTCCGAATTCTCTCATGAATCCTCTTGGTCTTCCATCTAATTGACATCTATTTTTCTTTCTAACTTCTGAAGAGTTCTTAGGTAATTTGTTTAGCTCAAACATAGCTTCCATATCTCCCTCGTTGATTCTCTTCTTCAGTTCAGCTCTTTTTTCAGCATATTTATCGCATAAAGTTGTTCTTTTTGCTTCTCTAGCGATCATTGACTTTTTAGCCATTTATTCTTAACCTCCTCACTATTTACTTTTTGAAAGGCATTCCGAATGCCTTAAGTAAAGCTCTTCCTTCTTCATCTGTTTTAGCTGAAGATACTATAGTGATAGACATTCCTAAAAGCTTGTCAACTTTATCAAACTCGATCTCAGGGAAAACTAATTGATCTCTTAATCCTAAAGAGTAGTTTCCTCTTCCGTCGAATGAATCCGCTGGAACTCCTTCGAAGTCTCTTACTCTTGGAAGAACTACATTTACTAATCTATCTAGAAAATCGTACATTCTCTCTTTTCTTAAAGTAACTTTTGCACCGATTGGCATTCCTTCTCTTAACTTAAATCCAGCTTCTGATTTTTTTGCTTTTCTTACAACTGGTTTTTGTCCTGTGATTATTGCTAAATCAGCCATTGCAGCATCGATTAACTTAGAGTTTTGAGTTGCCTCTCCTACTCCCATGTTAACAACGATTCTGTCTAATTTTGGACATTCCATAACGTTTGATAATCCTAACTCTTTCATTAAGTTAGCAACTATTGTATCGTTATATAACTTGTGATATCTAGAAACGTATTTAGACACTTACGTTCTCCTCCTCTCTTATAAAGTTTCTCCAGATACTTTAGAGTATCTTACTTTTTTACCGTCCACAAACTTGTATCCAACTCTAGTTGGTTTACCAGCTTTCTCATCAAATAACATTACTTTTGAAGAGAACATTGGAGCTGGTTTAGTTACAACTCCACCTTGTGGGTTTATTTGTGAAGGTTTCATGTGCTTTGTAACCATGTTGATGTTCTCAACAACGATTTTTCCTTTTTTAGGGAACACTTTTACTACCTTACCTGTTTTACCTTTATCTTTTCCAGATATTACGAAAACTGTATCTCCAGTTTTTACATGTAATGAATCTGGTACAAATTTAATCTTAGGTTTAGCCACGACAATTAGCCTCCTCTCTCAATTATATTACTTCTGGAGCTAGTGATACTATCTTCATGAAGTCTTTAGCTCTTAATTCTCTTGCAACTGGTCCGAATATTCTTGTTGCTTTTGGTTCATTGTTATTGTTTAAAACAACAGCTGCGTTGTCATCAAACTTAATGTATGATCCATCTTCTCTTCTTAATTCTTTTTTAGTTCTAACAATAACTGCCTTTACTACGTCTCCTTTTTTAACGTTTCCACCAGGTATTGCTTCCTTAACTGATGCCACAACAATGTCACCGATTCTACCGAATCTTCTTCTAGATCCTCCAAGAACTCTTATAACCATAAGTTTTTTAGCTCCCGAGTTATCAGCAACATTAAGGATAGTTTGTTGTTGTACCATTAAATTATCCTCCTCTCAACAATAATTTGGATTATTATCTAGCTTTCTCTATAATATCAACTAGTCTCCATCTCTTATCTCTAGATAATGGTCTAGTTTCCATGATTCTTACTTTATCTCCAGTTTGAGCTACGTTGTTCTCGTCATGTGCTTTGAACTTCATAGTCTTCTTAACTCTCTTTTTATAGATTGGGTGTAATGTCATTGTTTCGATAGCAACAACTATCGTCTTGTCCATCTTATCTGAAACAACGATTCCTTCTCTTAATTTTCTCTCGTTTCTCAAGATTTTGACCTCCTCTTCTTAAGAATCTATATTGTAAACAAAAGATTTAATTATCTTTCGTTTAATATAGTGTTTATTCTTGCGATCTCTCTTCTTACTTCTCTTATCTTAGCAGTGTTAGTTACTTGTCCTAATGAAAGTTGGAACTTTAGGTTGAATAATTCTTCCTTAAGCTCTTTACACTTTACTACTAAGTCTTCAGTAGATATTTCTCTTATTTCCTTAGCTCTCATTAGTTCTCACCACCATTCTCTCTTTTTACAATCTTACATCTGATAGGAAGTTTCATAGAAGCTTTTCTTAAAGCTGCTATAGCTTTCTCTTCAGTAACACCAGATACCTCGAACATTATTCTTCCAGGTTTAACTACTGCTACCCAACCTTCTACGTTTCCTTTACCTTTACCCATTCTCACTCCAGCTGGTCTAGCAGTGATTGGCTTATCAGGGAATATTCTTATGAAAGTCTTACCTTCTCTTTTGAATGTTCTGTTGATTCCAACTCTACAAGACTCGATCTGTCTGTTTGTTATCCATGCTGGCTCAAGGGCTTGTAATCCGTAATCTCCGAAAGCAACAGTGTTACCTCTTTGAGCTGTACCCTTCATTCTTCCTCTAAACATTTTTCTATGTTTCGTTCTTTTAGGCATTAACATGATTACGCTTCCCCTCCTTCCTTCTTAGTTGGAAGTACTTCACCGTGGAAGATCCAAACCTTGATTCCAAGAGCTCCATAAGTTGTATGAGCTGTAGCTGTAGCGTAGTCGATATCTGCTCTTAGTGTATGTAGAGGTACTTTACCTTCTACTACCCACTCAGATCTTGCGATCTCAGCACCATTTAATCTTCCAGAAACCATAACTTTGATTCCTTTTGCTCCAGACTTCATTGCTCTCATAACAGCTTGGCTTACTGCTCTCTTATATGCTACCCTTTTCTCGATAGATGTAGCGATGTTTTCAGCAACTAAAGTTGCATCTTTGTTAAATTCTTTAACTTCTTGAACTTTAACTGTAACTTTTCTTCCAGTTAATGTCTCAAGTTTAGCTCTTAAAGATTCTATTTCAGAACCTTTTCTTCCGATGATTATACCAGCTTTAGCTGTGTGTATTAAAACTACAACGTGTGATGGAGAAGTTCTCTCGATTTTTACCTTCGAAATTCCCGCGTGGAAGTAGTTCTTTTTGATCATTTCTCTGATCTTTGTATCTTCATGGAAGAACTTTGCGTATTCTTTTTTATCTGCATACCAGATAGAATCCCAAGTTCTTGTTATTCCAAGTCTCAGTCCTCTAGGGTCTACTTTTTGTCCCACAGTCTTACCTCCTTACTACTTTTCAGACACTGCCACAACAATGTGTGCTGTTGGTTTTCTTATTATATCTGCTCTTCCCATTGCTCTAGGCATGATTCTTTTTAGAGCTGGTCCGTCATTTATCATTATAGTTGATACTACTAACTTTTCTTCGTCCATATTGAAGTTGTTAGTTGCATTAGCAATTGCTGATGCTAGTGTTTTCTTTATAAATCTAGCTGCTTTTTTGTTAGTAAATTCTAACGTATCTAAAGCTTCTAATGCTGATTTTCCTCTCACTAAGTCTGCTACAAGTCTAGCTTTTCTTGGAGATAATCTTACGAATCTAGTTATTGCTCTAGCTTCCACTAGTCCAACCTCCTTTTTCTACTATCAATTTATTCTATTAAAATCGATTATTTTTTCTTTTTCTTTTTGTCTACACCGTGACCATAGTATGTTCTAGTTGGTGCGAACTCACCTAGTTTATGTCCAACCATTTGCTCTGTTACATGAACTGGTATATGTTTCTTTCCATTGTAAACACCGAAAGTTAATCCTATAAAGTTAGGGAATATAGTTGATCTTCTTGACCAAGTTTTTATTACCGCTTTTATATTTTCAGTAGCAACTGCTTCGTCAACTTTCTTCATTAAGTGGTGGTCACAAAAAGGTCCTTTTTTTAATGATCTAGCCATTACCTATTAGCCTCCTCTCGAAAATTACTTTTCGTTTCTTCTTCTTACGATAAACTTGTCAGAAGTTTTTCTTCCTCTTGTCTTAACACCATGAGCTGGTTTACCCCAAGGAGTCATTGGAGATTTTCTTCCTACTGGAGCTTTACCTTCTCCTCCACCGTGTGGGTGATCACAAGGGTTCATTACAGATCCTCTAACGTGAGGTCTTCTTCCTTTGTGTCTGTTTCTTCCAGCTTTACCTAGTGAAACTAGGCTGTGCTCAGAGTTTCCTACTTCACCGATAGTTGCCATACATTCTCCGTGAACTAATCTTAATTCACCTGATGGTAACTGAACGTGACAGTAAGTTCCTTCTTTTGCAACTAGTCTTGCTGCAGTTCCTGCAGATCTAACTAATTGTCCACCCTTTCCTCTTTGTAACTCAACGTTGTGTATCTGTGATCCAACAGGCATCTCTTTTAATTTAAGAGCATTTCCTGGCTTTATTTCAGCATTTGAACCAGCCATTACGATATCACCTTTCTTAAGTCCCTTTGGAGCAAGAATATATCTCTTTTCTCCATCTGCGTACGATAATAGAGCGATGTTTGCCGTTCTATTTGGATCGTACTCAAGTGATACTACCTTTGCAGGTACATCTAATTTATTTCTTTTAAAGTCGATGATTCTGTAAAGTCTTTTGTGTCCCTTGTCTCTATTTCTACAAGTTCTGTGTCCATAGTTATCTCTACCATAAGCAGATTTTAATGGAGTAGTTAAAGACTTTTCAGGTCTAACTTTATCTAAATCTTCGTTAACTAATCTAGACATATGTCTAGTACCATTAGTTATAGCATTTAACTTTCTAATTGCCATCTTTGTTAACCTCCAAAATTTCCTGACCTATAATTATCTTTAGCTTTATCCTTATTTTATTATTATAAAGAACTAAACTTCTAATTATTTTTCAATTATACTTCTGCGAAGTAAGTTATTGTGTTTCCAGCAGCTAATTTAACAATAGCTTTTTTCTTAGCTTGAGTCTTGTAAAGTTTCATTCCATGTCTTTTAGTAACTGGCTTTACATTGATTGTAGCTACAGATTCAACTTTTACGTTAAATATAGTTTCGATAGCTTTTCTGATCTCAACTTTATTTGCTTTTGGACTTACCTCAAATGTGTACTTGTTGTAATCTCTTCTTAAAATCTCAGTTTTTTCAGTGATTACAGGCTTCTTTACGATATCGTAAGCAGTCATTATGCAAGCACCTCCTCGATTGTCGTTAACGCTTCCTTAGTTACGATAACTTTCTCTTGCTTTAATAACCAGTAAACTCCAATCTCATTTGGTTGAAGAACTACTGCGTTCTCTAAGTTTCTAGCTGATAAGTATAAGTTGTAATCAGCTTCTGTAGCAAGGTCATTTACAACGAATAATTGCTTTGTGTTAGCTGTTAAAGCGTTAGTTAAAGCGATTATTGTTTTTGTTTTTGGAGCTTCGATAGTTCCATCAAGAACTAAGATTTCTCCAGCAGCAACTTTCGCAGAAAGTGCTGATCTTAAAGCAAGGTTTCTTACTTTTTTGTTTACTTTTTTCTCGTATGATCTTGGTTGTGGTCCGAAAGTAACTCCTCCACCTACCATGTGTGGAGCTCTGATAGAACCTTGTCTAGCTCTTCCAGTTCCTTTTTGTTTGAAAGGCTTTCTTCCTCCACCTTTAACCATAGCTCTAGTTTTAGTAGCTGCAGTTCCTTGTCTAGCAGCTGCTAACTCTGCAGTTAATACTTCATGTAATACTGCTTGATTAGGCTCGATTCCAAATACAGAATCTTTAACTTCTACAGTACCAGTTTGGTTACCTGCTAAGTCATATATGTTTAAAACTGCCATTATTTTCCTCCTTCCTCATCTACTAACTAATTATTTCTTTACAGCCGGTTTAACAACGATATATCCGTTCTTTGGACCAGGTACTGCACCTTTAATTAGTAGTAAGTTGTTTTCTGCGTCAACTTTAACAATTTTTAAGTTTTGAACTGTTACAGTTGCATTTCCGTATTGTCCAGCCATTTTTTTGTTCTTAAGAACTTTTCCAGGCCAAGACGACATTCCTATTGATCCTCCAAGTCTGTGGTTTCTTGAAACCCCGTGTGAAGCTCTGTTTCCACTGAAGTTATGTCTCTTCATAACCCCTGAAGTTCCTTTACCTTTTGAAGTACCAGTAATGTCTACGAAAGCAACCTCTGCTAAAGTATCCACTTTGATCTCTTGTCCAAGTTCGATTCCTTCTACTGAATCAACTTTTAACTCTTTAACAAATCTTAACGGCTTTACACCAGCTTTGTTAAAAATTCCCATTAATGGCTTTGTAGTATTTTTTTCTCTTTTTTCGTCAAATCCTAATTGTAAAGCTGTGTATCCGTCGTTCTCTGCAGTCTTCTTTTGAAGAACAAAGTTAGGTCCAGCTTCAACAACAGTAACTGGAATAAATTTTCCATCTTCGAAAATTTGAGTCATTCCAATTTTTTTTGCTAAAATTCCTGACATGTGTTTTACCTCCATCAAATAATATATTGGTTGACAACTTGCCCTCGTGGTTCCACCACTTTTCTTTAAAAAAAACGCCAACTTGTATTATTCTGTAAGGATAATTTAATTCTTAGCATCAAATTACCCGAAAATCAGCTGTCTGCTTTTTTCATCAGAACCTTTTCAACAAACTATTACGCTTGCTTTATTTCGATTCCAACACCAGCTGGTAAGTTAACTGCTGTTAAAGAAGCAATTGTCTTAGGGTTAGAGTTTTTAATCTCTACCATTCTTCTGTGCACTCTCATCTCGAATTGCTCTCTCGAGTCTTTGTTTACGTGTACTGATCTAAGTACAGTATATTTTTTTATTTTTGTAGGTAGTGGCATAGGTCCTGCAATTTCTGCTCCAGATTTCTTTGCTACTTCTACTATCTTTTTAGCTGATTGATCTAATAAAGTGTGATCATAAGCTTTTAAGTAAATTCTTAACTTGTTAGAAGCCATTTTACTTTTCGCACCTCCTTAAAAGTTTCGATTAAAAGAATTAAATAATTCTTTTGTACACTCTGGTAATTATATCACATTTTTTACAAAAAGCAAATGTTTTTTGCTTTTATTTAAAAGTTTTTTTACTTAGCTTTTTTAGGATTATAAAAGGGGACTAAGTCCCCCTTTATATGAACTAAATTTCACTTAGTTTTTAATTCTTGATTTAAGTAAGATTACTTAGTAATTTCTGCAACAACTCCAGAAGCTACCGTTCTTCCTCCT
>NZ_JRJZ01000153.1:0-20856 GCF_000800875.1 Cetobacterium sp. ZWU0022 | reverse complement strand
ATATCTTTATCCCTTTTCAAAGAACTGGACCTATTTTTCATCTTTAGTTAACAGATTCATTCCAAGCATTTGAATTTTTAATTTTATATAAATCAGATATAATTGCATTTGCAGTAGGCAATGCTCCTGCTCCCTTTCCATAGAAGAATGTCTCTCCTAAATGTTCTCCATAACTCTCGATACCATTATATGCGTCTTTTACTCCATATAATTGATCCTCTTTATCCAGAAGAGATGGTTGTACATATATTTCAATCTCATTTTCAATTTTTATAGCCTCTCCTATAAGTTTAAATCTTTTTCCTAAACTTTTAGCAACTTCAACCTGCTCTTTTGTTATTTTATCAATTCCTTCTATTTTTATTTTTTCGAAATCTACAAGCTCATCCCATACTAAATATGATAATAAACTAATTTTATGAGCTGTGTCAATTCCTTTTACATCAAATGTTGGATCTAGCTCTGCATATCCATTACTCTGTGCTAAACTAAGAGCAGCTTCATAGCTACATCCCTCTTCCATCTTACTTAAGATATAGTTTGAAGTTCCATTTAAAACTCCTCTAATTCTTTTTATTCCTCCAGAAAATGTACCTTCATAGATTGAAGATACAGCTGGTGTTCCACCTGCCACCGCAGCTTCAAAGAATATTTTTACACCATTCTCTTTTGCTAATCCAAAAATCTCCTTTCCCTTTGTTGCTAAAAGATATTTATTTGCAGTTATTAGATTCTTACCATTTTTTAGGGTTTCTTTAGCTATAGAAAAGGCTACTGTGTTTCCTCCTATCAATTCAATTATTGTTTCTACACTCTCATCTTTTAAAATATCCTCATAATCTTTAGTGAATCTATAGCTACTATCTTCATTTTACCCTCCTATAAACTCTATCCAATTTTTATAAAATTCATCTCTATGATTTTCCCAATTAAAAAGTATTTCATTCTCTGGATTATTCTCTACAAAATAATTCTTAGGAATCTCTCCTCTATCTCTTTCAAATTCAAATTTTAATCGTTCAGGTTGATATTCACTATGCCCTGATATAAATATACTCTTATAATCAGCTGTTGAACACATGTATACTCCAGCTTCATCGGATTCCCCAATTATAATCAATCCCGCTTCTTCAATACTCTCCTTTTTATTGTATGTATTTCTCGAATGAGGAGCATAAAATCTATTTTTTATAAATGGATTTTTTTCTTTTACCTCATGTTCATACACACCAAATAACTTTTTATCCAACTCATATTTTTCTATTCCGAACTTTGAGTATAAAGCTCCTTGAGCACCCCAGCATATATAAATAGTTGGATGCTTATTTTTTTTAAAAAAGCTATCAATCTCTTGCCAAAAATCTACGTCTTCATAATTATATCTCTCTATTGGAGCTCCTGTTACAATGAAAGCATCATAGACATCCTCTCCTATCTTATTCATTGGAATATATTTTTCTCTTAAATAATCTAAAGATATATTTTTGTAATTATGAGTTGTGGGATATATATATTTTAACTCAATATCTCTATCTATTTTTTCAAAGATTGTTGAAAATTGATATTCAACCTCTTGTTTTATTGGCATCAAATTTACAATCCCTATCTTTATTTTAACTCACCTCCTCTAGATATTCTTTCACTTTTTCTATTCTTCTCATAATCTCTTTAGTGACATCGACTTTGTTCATTGTATATATATGAATTCCGGAAACTCCTGAGGATAAAAGATCAATTATCTGCTCAACAGCATAGGCTATTCCAGCTTCTTTTAATGCTTCTGGATTATTTTCATATCTCTCTAATATTTTCTGAAATTTTAAGGGGATCGTCGAGCCACATAACTCGGTTATCCTTTTTATCTGATTTGCATTTGTAACTGGAATAATACCTGCAACTAGCGGAATATCAATTCCTAATTTTTCACATTTTTCTTTAAAACTATAAAAATAATCATTATCAAAGAAAATTTGTGATATTAAAAAATCCGTTCCCTCTTTAACTTTCTCTCTCAAATAAAACAGATCTAAAAGATCATTTGTTTCTTGATGACCTTCAGGATAAAACGCTGCTCCAACACACAGATCACTCTCTGCTTTTATTTTTTGAATTAATTTACTTGCGTATCTAAAGTCTCCCTCAACTGATTCATTCTCTTTCGGAAAGTCTCCTCTCAAAGCTAAGACATTCTCGATATTCTCTTTTTTTAACTCTTCTAAAATATTTTCTATCTCTATTTTTTTAGCACCTACACAAGTTAAATGAGCCAAGACTTCCGTATTATGAGTATTTTTTATTCTCGATGCAATCTCTACAGTTCGTCCTCTAGTAGTTCCACCTGCACCATATGTAACACTTATAAAATCTGGTTTTAATTCTATTAGTTTATCTATTGTTTCAAAGATATTTTCAATAGGATATCTCTCATTAGGTGGAAATATTTCAAATGATATAACAGGTTTTTTCTTTTTATATATATTTTTAATTTTCATATCCTCTCCTATTTACTCAGTTCTATTGCTTTTTTTAAGTCTAAAATAAGGTCATCTATATTTTCTAAACCAACTGATATTCTTATTGTTTCAGGTTTTACTCCTGATTTTTCTAATTCAATATCACTTAATTGTCCATGTGTTGTTGAAGCTGGATGTATTATTAAAGACTTTGCATCAGCTACATTAGCTAAGTGAGAAAACAGTTCTAAAGAATCTATGAATTTTTTGCCACGGTTTCTACCACCTTTAAGTCCAAAAGTAAAGATTGATGTTGCTCCATTTTTAAGATATTTTTCTATTAATTTTTTATCGGTGTTTTCTTGAAACTCTGGATAACTTACCCACTCAACTTCATTATTTTCATATAAAAATCTAGCAATCTCTTTAGCATTTTTTACATGTCTTTCCATTCTTAGAGATAGTGTTTCTATTCCTTGGAGAATAAGAAACGCATTAAATGGTGATAGCGCTGCTCCTGTATCTCGTAAAGTTTTTACTCTGGCTTTTATTATAAATGCCGTTTCATCTAAATCGGAGTACTTCAGCCCATGATATCCATTGTCTGGAGTATTGAATGTTTGAAATTTTTCATCCTTCCAATTAAACTTTCCACCGTCAACGATTACTCCAGCTATTGAAGTTCCATGACCGCCTAAAAATTTCGTGGCTGAATGTACAACTATATCTGCTCCAAACTGAAAAGGTTTTATTAGGTATGGAGTCGCAAATGTATTGTCCACAACCAATGGAATATTATATTCATGGGCAATTAGAGATATTCCCTCAATATCTACAACATCTCCACTAGGATTTCCTAAGCTCTCTATAAAGATGACCTTTGTTTTAGAGGTGATTAATGCTCTTAACTCATCTAAATCTTTCGGATTAAAAAATCTTGATTCAACTCCATAATCTTTTATTGTATTTGCTAGAAAGTTGTATGTTCCTCCATATATATTACTTGCTGAAAGGATTTCATCACCACATTTTGCTATAGTCAAAAATGTATACGCTACAGCTGCAGCTCCAGAAGCTACAGCTAAGGCTCCAACCCCACCCTCTAGAAGAGCCACTCTCTCCTCTAATATTGCTGTTGTTGGATTTCCTA
Source organism: Cetobacterium sp. ZWU0022 (assembly GCF_000800875.1). Lineage (NCBI taxonomy): Bacteria > Fusobacteriati > Fusobacteriota > Fusobacteriia > Fusobacteriales > Fusobacteriaceae > Cetobacterium > Cetobacterium sp. ZWU0022. The sequence goes on along the minus strand of NZ_JRJZ01000153.1, from coordinate 17,253 downwards.
ATCGTGTATATATATTCCCTGCTTCCTCTAAAGAAAATAATCTTGCTGCGTGATCACTATCTTTAAACACATATGATGATGTTTGATAAATTGGAACTGCTCTTGAACCTGTTTCTGAATCTGGATGTTGTCCTCCGTGAAGCTGAATTGTTTCAAATTTATAAGCCATAATCTATCCTCCCTTTTATAAAACAAAATTTTTAAAATAAAAAAAGCTTGAGAGACAATCTCCCAAGCTGTGTTTTAAAAGCTATATCTTCGGGAGATCTCATTTAAGCAAATCAAAATGAGTTCGTCCCAAAATTAAAAAATTAATTTTTGGTACCAACTCCCAAAGGCATCATATTCATCATTGTAGTTTTTATCGTCTTTTTAAACATATCAACCACTCCTATAAAATATTTTTTATACTATATCATACCAAAAACTTTTTTTCAATTATTTTTTTATAAAAATTTTATTTTCAAAAATTTACCTAGAAAAAGTTATATCCTAAAGTAAAGCTTACTTGCTCTAAGTTATCATTTCCTCTTCTATCACCATCTATCTCTGTTACAGAGTATAAAACTTCTGCTTGTAAAGAGAATAAATCCATTCCAACTCCAGCTCCATAGAAATATTTTCCATCTGGTTTAGAATTTGATACACTATCTCTTGTATATAAAACCTTTCCAACTTTTCCAACTACATATGGTTTTATTCCAATAGGAAATAAATTCATTTTTACTAATCCATATGCTGGAACTGTTTCAATTTCTGTTCCACTAGTTTTTCCATTGTAAGCTATCCCTACTCCAACATCTGCTAAAAGTAAAGTTTGAGTTACTTCTAAGCTCATTGTTGGTGCGTAACTTTCAAAACTTTTATCTTCTTTATTATAAGAGCTTGCATCTGTTATAGCCCCTAATCTCAAATGTGCATCCATTGAAAATGCTGCTGTACTTGCTGCTAAAAATAAAGCAATTAATCCTTTTTTCATCCTGATCTCCTCTAAAGTATTTTGTAGTAAATATATTGTATAATATTTTTATGAGAAGCTCTAGTTTTATTTTTTTATTCTATTTAAAACTACCGAAATAACTTTCTGTAACATAGAAATTTTTATACTGCTTCCTTCGAAAATTGGTTTATAATGAGTAAAAGTATCAAAAGAATACTTTCCATGATATCTACCTATCCCACTTTCACCTACTCCTCCAAAAGGAACTTTTTTGTCTACAATTTGAAGTATAGTTGCATTTATACAAACTCCTCCAGCTTTTATATCTTTTGTAGATAAATCTCCTTTTTCACTTCTAAATATATACAGTGCTAACGGCGAGGGTTTTTGTCTTAAATCCCAATAAACCTTTTCAAGACTATCATATTCTATCAAAGGTAATATCGGTCCAAATATCTCCTCTTTTGAGATTAAGTCATCCTCTTTAGGATTTAATACAATTGTAAATGGAAATTTACCTTTCTCTTTTGTTGAGTTTTCTATTTTTCCGTTTTGATATATAACTTCCTGATTCTCTAAATAACTTTCTAATCTTTCAAAGTGTTTATCATTTATGATTTTACCACCTATATCTCCATTTTTTCTAATGTATTCTCTTGTTAATTCAATGAATCTTTCCGCAGTTCCTTTAGGAATATACACATGATCTGGAGCAACACAGGTTTGGCCTCTATTAAAAAATTTACCCCAAATTATTTTATCTACACTTTCATCTAAAATAGCTTCATCCTCTATTATAACAGGGGATTTACCACCTAACTCTAAAGTTACTGGAGTTAAAGTTTCTGCTGCTTTCAAATAAATCTCTCTTCCGACCTTTGTGCTTCCAGTAAAAAATATATATTCAAATTTTTCATTCAATAATCTTTTAGCAACTGTCTCATCGCCTAATTCTACTACCACTCCATCAATTCCGCTCTCATCAATTATTTTCTTTATAACTTCACTCGAATTTTTAGAATTTTCAGATGGTTTTAATACAACTTCATTACCTGCTGCTATAGCTCCTATTAATGGTAAAAATGTTAAATTAAACGGATAATTCCAAGGCGAAAATATTAAAACCCTTCCATAGGGTTCTGGTTGAAGAATCGTACCTCCTCCTATAAAATTAAAAAAGCTTTTAATTTTTTCAGGCTCACTCCATTTTTCTAAATTTTTTATAAAAAATTCAAATTCAGAAATAACAGGATAATATTCAGATAATCGACTCTCTTCAAAACTTTTTCCTAAATCTTTATATAAGGCATCTATTATTGCTTCTTTATTCTTTTCAAAAGCTCTTTTTAGTTTCTCTAATTTTTCAGTGTTTGTCATATGAGACTTCTCCTTTCAAAAAATTATTACTTATTTTTAATACCATTTTTCTTTATTTTTCCTTTAAATTTTATTTTTAATTTTTTTTAGTTGATGAAATATAGATTTTACTCTATAATAGGGTTATTTTAAACAAAAATTTTAGGAGGATTTTTATGAAATTCAGTGATTTTAAATATAGTAGACCAAATTACGATGAAGTAAAAATTGAGTTCTCAGAATTAATGTCTGACTTAAAAGATTCTACAAATCTAAAAATACAAATTGAGATTATCGGAAAAATAAATTCAATTAGAAATACAATATCTTCTATGTCTAGCATAGCAAATATAAGACATACAATAAACACAGAAGATAAGTTTTATGATGATGAAAATGAATATTGGGATGAAATCTCCCCTCTATATCAAGAGTTAGATTCTCAATTTTATGAAATTATGGTAAATCTATCTAATAAAAATGAATTGATAGATGAATATGGCGAGCAATTTTTTAAACTTATGGAAAACAGTTTAAAAACTTTTTCTCCCGAAATAATTGAAGATTTACAAGAGGAAAATAAAGAAATATCAAAATATGTAAAACTTCTAGCTTCTGCTAAAATTTTATTTGATGGAAAAGAAAGAAATCTTTCGGGAATGACTCCATATATTTTATCTAAAGATCGTACTATCAGAAAAGCTGCTCAAGAAGCTAAATCAACATTCTTTATCAATAACGAAAAAAAGTTTGATGAAATTTTTGATAAACTAGTTAAAGTTAGAGTTAAAATTGCTAAAAAATTAGGATTTGAAAACTTTATTGAAGTAGGATATTTAAGAATGAATAGAGTTGATTATGATTCTAATATGGTTGATGTTTTCAGAAAACAAGTTATTGAAAGTATCGTTCCACTAGCTTCTTCTTTATATGAAAAGCAAAGAATAAGATTAGGTTTAGACAATCTTAAATATTATGATGAAAAATTTGAATTTAATGATGGAAATCCAACTCCAAAAGGAGATGCAAATTGGATTATAGAGCAAGGAAAGAAGATGTACCATGAGATGTCCTCTGAGACTGGAGAATTTATCGATTTTATGATCAAAAATGATCTTATGGATCTAACAACTAAAAAAGGAAAAGCTGGTGGCGGATATTGTACGTTTATTCCTGACTATAAATCTCCATTTATCTTCTCTAATTTTAACGGAACAAGTGGAGATATCGACGTATTAACACACGAAGCTGGACACGCTTTCCAAGTTTATAAATCTAGTTGGATTGAAGTTCCGGAACTTCTTTGGGCAACATATGAAAGCTCTGAGATTCACTCTATGAGTATGGAGTTTTTCACTTGGAATTGGATGGAGAACTTCTTTAAAGATGATACTGTTAAGTATAAATTCTCTCACTTAGGATCAGCTATTAAGTTCATCCCGTATGGAGTTCTTGTAGATCACTTCCAACATAAAATATATGAAAACCCTGAACTTTCAGTTACTGAAAGAAAAAAAGTGTGGAGAGATTTAGAGAAAATCTATAAACCTCACTCAGATTACAGTGAAAATCCATTCTTAGAAAGAGGAGGTTGGTGGTTCCAACAAGCTCATATCTTCGAGGTTCCATTCTACTATATAGATTATACTCTTGCACAGATTTGTGCTCTACAATTCTGGAAGAAAATGAATGAAAATTACTCTGAAGCTTGGAATGATTATCTAAATCTTTGTCATGAGGGTGGAACAAAATCATTTTTAAATCTTTTAAAAGTTGCAAAATTGAAATCTCCTTTTGAAGAAGGATGTGTAGAAAATATAATAGATTCTGTAAAAAATTATTTAGAAAAAATTTCTATCTAATGATTATAGGCCAATTTAAACGATAGTGTTATTACTATCGTTTTTTTCTTCTTTATTTATTTTTTAAAGGATTTTTTTACTATTAGTAGAATATCTTTTTATTGACACACTAACTTTTTAAGGGAGGATTAATTTTATGACAAAAATACTTTTGTTACTTTTTCTTATTAACTTCTCTGTATTTGCTAAAGTTCTTCATGTGGGCGTAATTTTAGAACACCACTCTGAATCATCTAAAGTTACTTTAGATATCCTTAAAGAAGAGTTAAGTAAAAATTTTGCAGGGACAGAATTTCAACCACAAATTTCAGAGACATTTTATCTGACGGACCACAACATACAAGAAGGTGTTAATAAACTTAATGCTAACTCTAAAATAGATAGTATTTTCATACTAAGTTGTGCTCCTTTGGAGAATATTAAAAATTTAAAATCAGATAAATTTTACTCTGTTCCTCTTGGATTTGGAAGTAAAGGTAAAAATATCTCTAGAAATATAAACTATGTTTATAGTAATCTAGATTTAAACGATCTTTTATCACCTTTCAAAGAACTTTCAGGTGTAAATGAAATTGATGTTTTAATTTCAAATATGGATACAAATAACTTGAAACTTTTAGAGCAAAAAACATCTATTCCTGGAGTTAAAATTAACGTTATGAGATCATCAAAAGAAAATCTTTTTAACGCATCAAATAGAGGTGTTCCATCTTTTCTTATAGATTTTAATGAAGAATTGGATCCTTACGCTTATTCTGGATTAACTCTTGATAAAGAACTTAGAAAAAGATTAAGAGCAGCATCTCTTAACTATATGTTCTTTAAAACTAAAAAAGATATGGGGCAAATTGTAGAGGTGAATGAACCTAGAAAAGATATCTACTTAAATGCTCCTGTTGCAAGCAAAATTGGATTATATCCAAATCTTATTTTTTTACAAGAGATTTCGCATTTAAATGAAAGTAGATTAAAATACCCAATACTTACACTAAAGACAGCAGTTGACAGAGCATTAAATGAGAATTTAGATTTATTACAAATTAAGCAAAATGTATTCACTAGTTACTATAGCTCAAAAGTTGCTAATTCCAAAAGACTTCCTCAACTTACAGCTAACATGAACTACAACGCTTTAGACGATCGATCACCTACATTTATTCAAGGTGCAGCTACTAATAGTGTTACTTCGTACTTACAATTATCTCAAGTTATTTTTAGTGATCAAATTAATGCTAGCGTGTTTATTGAAAAACTAGCTTTAGATTCTAGTCGAAAAGCTTACGAACAAGAACAACTAAATACTATTTATTATGTTGCTTCTACTTATGTATACCTTCTTCAATTAAATGCACAACTTGAAATCCAAATGAGTAACTACAGTCTTTTAAGAGAAACACTAGATGTCGCTAAGATAAATTATAATGTTGGTGCTGGTGGATTACAAGATGTATATAGATTACAATCTGATGTTGCTGGTGCTTTATCTAATATATCTAATGTTAAAGGTGAGATTCGTTCTCAAGAAATCTATTTAAATAGTTTATTGAATTATCCAAAAGATAATAGATATTCATATGAAAATATCAATAATATAGAAAATTATTTTCTTTTAAGCAATAATTTAGGTAAAAATTTCAGTTTTGGTTCTGAAAAATCAAAAAAAATAGAAAACTTTTTAGTTAAAGAGACTATTTTAAACTCTAATGCTTTACAACAACTTGACAATACTATCAAAAGTAAAGAGAGAGAATACACTGCTAATAGCAGAGAAAGATATTTACCAACTGTTAAAGCTTTTGGAAATTATAATAAAAATAATATTGTTACACCTTGGGGGAAAAATTCAAATCGAAATTTTCCAGATGAATATTGGGAAGCTGGTGTTGGAGTATCTCTTCCTATAATAAGTGGTGGGGAGATTCACTACAATGCTCAAAAGATTGAGAGTGAACTTAAATCTTTAGAATATAATAAACTTTCTCTTACTAATAATCTTACAAAAGAGGTTTTACAAGTTTATACAGAGCTTCTAACAAATTATGTTCAAAGCTACACAACACAAATATCCTCTGATGTAGCTAAAAAAAATCTAGATATTGTTAAGAATCTTTACGCTGAAGGAAGTATTAGTATTACAGATTTTCTATCTGCACAAAACAATGCATTGAGTCAAGAGTTAAATCACGTTATTGAAAACTTCAATTTAATTAACTCGACTTTAAAACTTGAAAATCTTTACGGAAAATCTTCTATTACCCTTAGCGATCCAGAAAAACAACATCTACTTTTAAAACTTCAAAAAGAGATTGAAAATTAGGAGGATTATTATGAAAAATAAAATTTTAGTTACTATAAGCTTACTTCTTCTTCTTAGTTGTGGAAAAGAAAAATTAACAGAGGAAGCTCTAGAAGTGAAACCTGTTGTTTTTGAAGTAGTAGAACCTAAAGAGAATAGTGTTATAAGAACATACTCAGGAACAATTAGCTCTGAAGCCCTATCAAATCTTAGTTTCAGAGTATCTGGTACTATAAATAAAAGAATTGCACAACTTGGAGATAGTGTTAAACAAGGACAAATCCTTGCAACTCTTGATCCGGCAGAATATAATTTAAGTTACGAAAAATCTTTATCTGATCTAGCTCAAGGAAATGCTGTTTTTGCTGAAGCTGAAGCTAACTTTAAAAGATCAGAGGCTCTTTACTTAGAAAATAGTATCTCTAAAGCATCTTATGATAGTGCTATTGCACAATACAAATCGGCCTTGTCTAATGTCAAAGCTTTAACTGATGCCTCGAGCTTAGCTAAGTTGAAAGTTGAATATACATACTTAAAAGCTCCACAAGATGGAACTATCGGACAAGTTAAAAGTGAAGTAAATCAAGTGGTAAGTCCTGAAGCTGTTGTTTTCGTACTAAGTAGTGATGGAGATAGAAATGTGGAATTTAATGTATCACAATCTGTAATCGGTTCAATATCTGCAGGACAACCTGTTGATATTTTGATAACGTCTTTAAACAACAAAAAGGTTAAAGGTATTATCACAAATATAGGAACATTATCTGTAGGATACGGTAGTACATATCCTGTCAAAGCGAAAATTACAGAAGTCGCTCCTGATGTAAAAGTTGGTATGATTGCAAATATTATAATTGATACAATTGAAGGAACAGAACCAATTATATCTCTTCCATTAAGCTCAATTGTAACTGGTTCAGATAATCAAAAATATGTTTATGTCGTTAAAAATATTGAAAATAATACAGGAGTAGCTTTAAAACAAAAGGTTGAAATATCTTCGTCCCCTGCTAGTGATGGAATCGTAATTTTAAATGGTCTATCTAAAGGTGATGTTGTTATTACTAAAGGAAGCAACCAAGTAAAAGAGAATCAAAAAGTTTCTCTTATAAAAGGGGAGATCTGATATGAACTTAACAGAATTGGCTATTAAAAATAAGGTTACCGCCTATATGCTTTTTACTCTTCTACTTATATTTGGATATATGTCATATGATAAATCTGAAAAAGCTGAAGACCCAGGTTTTACTATAAAGGTCGCTCTTATTACTACTAACTGGCCTGGTGCTACTGCAAAACAGATGGCTGATTTAGTTAGTAAAAGAATAACTGACCAAGTTCAAAATATGGATGCTTTAAAATATGTTGAATCAAAAAATATAGATGGTCAATCTAATGTTTATGTAAATATTAAAAGTGGTTATAAAGATTTAAAACCTGTTTGGCAAGAGCTAAGAGATAGAATTAATACATTCGTAGTTCCAGCTCTTCCACAAGGTGTTCAAAGTCCACAAATAAATACATATTTTGGAGATGTCTATGGGACTCTTCTTGCTATAGGAGGAGATGGTTATTCAAATGAAGAACTTTATGAAACCGCGGCTAAATTAAAGGATTCGCTTCTTTTCTCTGTTCCAGAAATTGGTAGAATCGATATCAGTGGAGTACAGAGTGAAGCAATCTATATTGATATTGACAATAAACTTCTATCACAAACAGGTGTGACTTTAGATAATATTTTGTCTACACTTTCAAATCTAAATGTTATCATTAAAGGTGGAGATTTGGTTATTGATAATGATAGATTGAAACTTAATCCTTCAGGAAACTTTGAAAATCTTGAAGATATAAAAAATACCGTTATCACAAGCAGTGATGGAAAATCAAATATCTATTTAAAAGAGATTGCTAACATATATAACGGATATCAAGAGCCTTCAAATTATTCAATAGATTTTAATGGAAATAATGCCATAACTCTTGGTGTTTCTCTTGGAGCCGGTCAAGATATTTTAGTCATGAGTGATGGGATAAAAACAGCCTTATCTGAATTCAAGAAAAATTTACCTATAGGTCTAGAGATTGGTGAAATCTATTATCAACCAGATTTAGTTCAAGTTAAAGTTACATCATTTATTGTAAACTTATTTCAAGCTATAACAACTATTGTTTTGGTTATGCTTATATTTTTAGGACTTAGATCTGGACTTATTGTTGCTGCACTTACTCCAACGTCAATAGCCTTTACTCTTATTGGTCTTTACTACATGGGCTATGGAATAAATCAGATTACCTTGGCTGGTTTAATAATCGCACTCGGTATGCTTGTTGATAATGCTGTTGTTATGTCTGAAAATATAATTGTACTTATGGAAAATGGTGAAGATCGTTTGAGTGCTTGTTTAAAATCAGCTCAATCGCTATCTATTCCTCTTTTAGTTAGTTCTATTACAACTATTATGGCTTTCTCTCCTATCATTTTAAATAAAGAGGACATGGGAGAATATGTTGGACCACTAACTATTGTTGTTGCTTTAGCACTTTTTGGTTCATGGATTATCAATCAAACTTTAATTCCTCTTCTATGTTTTGATTTTATTAAAATTAAAGAGGGTGCTAAACAAAATTTAAATAGTAAAGCATATATTACATATAGACGTGTACTTTTATTTGTACTAAAAAATCAAAAATTAACTTTAGTTACTGCAGTAGCATCTCTATTCTTAGGATTGATTCTTTTAGGTCGAGTTCCGAGTAACTTTATGCCAGCTTCTACAGATCCAATAATGTCAACATTTATTAGATTACCAAAAGGAACTGATATTAACTATACACGTGAAGTTGTTAATGATGTGAATCAATTTATAAAGCAAAATTATGCGACTGGAGAACAAAAAGCACTGCCCCCTACTATTTGGGATTACATTACAACTGGAGGTACATCTTCTGTTTATGAAAAACCAGGTGTTTTAAGTTGGGGATCTTTTATTGGTGGTGGAGCTGCTAAATTCGCAACTGGATATACCCCTGAAACAAGATTAACAGAATATGCGTACATTATGTATAACTTAACAGATTATACACTTATTCCTAAAATATCAACAGAAGTAAACCAATATTTAAAAACTAAATATCCAAGTATTGATGTGGTTTCAAAAGGTTTAGCTAGTGGAGTAACTCTTGAAAAAGATTTAGGATATGTACTAGCTTCTAATGATATTCCAAAACTGAAAGCTGCTGCTGCAGAATTAAAAGAAAAACTTTCAGAAACACCTGGAGCACTCTCTGTGTCTGATGCTTGGGGAAATGAAGTTCCGGATATAAAAATAGAGATAAATCAAGAAAAAGCTCAACTTGCTGGATTTAACAATGATACAATCGGTAAAGTTTTACAATTCGTTTTACAAGGATATACTGCAACAACATTTAGAGATTTTAGCGCACCTGCTCAAAGTACAATAATCCCTGTTATTGTAAGAGGAAAACATACTTACAAAGACGATATAAAATCTATTGAGTCTATCGAACTTATAAATTCAAAAGGTGAAGCAGTTCCTCTAAGACAAATAGCTGATATTAAATTGGACTATCGTCCTTTCTATGTTTCAACTAGAAATCTAGCTTACTCTATACAAGTTGATGCTGCTGTAGATCCAGCTACAACACCACTTGAAGTCAATAAAAATATTGATCCTTGGATCCAAGAGAAATTAAAAGAGTGGGGACCAGATATTAAATACTATCCAGCTGGAATAATGAAAACATCTTCTGAGAATCAGAGTGCTTTATTTGCTCAGGTTCCTGTTGCTATTCTTATGATGTTTGTTCTTGTAGTTGGTCAATTTAACTCTTTGAAAAAAGGTCTTACAATTATGCTTGTTATTCCTTTATCACTTTTAGGAATTGCAATTGGTCTACTTGTTACAAATACAGAGTTAGGGTTTATGGCAATGGTTGGAATAATCTCTCTTGCTGGAGTTGTTTTAAACCACGCTATTATTCTAGTTGATAAAATGACTCTTGAAAAAGAACTTGGACGTACAGAACAAGATGCCATTGTTTTCGGATGTCAATCAAGACTTAGACCAATATTTTTAACAGTTGCGACTACTTTAGTTGGACTTTTACCACTTTATTTCTTTGGTGGTCCTTTATTCCAACCTTTAGCTGTAGTTCTTATATTCGGATTAGCTTCTGATACAGTTTTAGCTTTAGCTGTTATTCCTGTTATATATGCAACTTTCTATAGAACTAAATTTAAAGACTATATTTATGATGAATCTCGTTTAATCGGTGAATAATATTAAAAAGGGTCATGAGAAAAATAAATCTCATAACCCTTTTTTTATAAAATCTCATTCAATAATGTTTCCATCTCTTTTCTTAAAATACTACGTTCTCCATTCCAATGATTTACAATTATTGTAAATGCATATTTCTTCCCATTTTTTTCTGCATACCCTGCATATGATTGAATCCCGCTCATACTTCCGCTCTTCACTTTAACTTTTCCTTCTAAAGATGTATTTTTCAAAAATATTGCAACAGTTCCATCTTTACCAGCTACTGGAAGAAGATTTTCTAAACCTGATTCAGAATATGCCAATATTTGTGTTAAAAGTTTAGCTGAAATAACATTTCCTCTCGACAGCCCACTTCCATCTCTTAAAATTAGTGAGTGTACGTCCATTCCTTTCTCTTTCCAAAACTTTTCTATATCTACACCTTTTGTTTTTTGAATCAATTGAAATAAATGTTCTGTATAGTGATTATCACTTCTTGTTAAAAGTATTTTAACTATTTCAGAAATAGGGGGTGATTTTGTAACAGCGATAATTTTTGGATTTTTTGGTCTTTGTGATGTCAATCTTGCTGTTGTCACTTTTCCTTTAAATTCTACATTTTCTCTTTTTAAATGATGTGAAAAATATTGACCTAAAAATAATCCTGGATCAGGAATATCACTTTGAATTGTCAAACCATTCTTATTTTGTGGAACGGCTCCAAAAATTCTTCTCTTATTTTCTAAAGGCACGCCTCTCACTGATATCTCTCTTTTTCCTCCAGTTGTAACTAATCCTTGATTATCAAAAATCAATCCTGATATCTCTGGCTTTGTTCTAATCACTTCGGGTTTTTTTCCTGAAACTTCTGTTTTTAAATATAGAGTATATAAATTATCAAATACACTTATTCCATATGTCCCTTGTCCATAATTGGTTCCCATATCCTCCCAAAGCCATTTTCCTGGAATCCCTTCATATCCAAAAAGATCATCTAAAACAATTATATTTCCATCTATTGATTTTATTCCTATTCTTTTAACTTCATTTATCCATGTTTTTAAAAAAGCTTCTCTATCTATTGAGATTCCATCCGAACCTAAAGTTGGGTCTCCACCGCCTTGAATATATATATCCCCTTTTAGAATCCCTTCCTTAGATATTACTCCATCATAGAAAACTTTTGTTTCTAAAACACTATCTGCACCCAATACTTCTAGAGCCGTAGCCCCTGTAACAACCTTTAAAACTGAAGCTGGCACCAGTGCTGCTTCCTCTCTATAACTATCTACTACCTTGCCACTTCCTAATTCAATTGCATAAAAACCTACATTCCCATGCTCTAATACTTCTGAATTCACAAATCGAGTTAATGCTTTTGATTTTTCTGAAGATTCCTGATTAGTTACTGGTATTGAAATTGTTTTCTCAATATTTTCTGGAAGCACTAATTGTTGATCAACAAAACTATCTTTTCTATTTGTGTTAGTACACGCTGTTAAAAAAGCTGTAATTAATGCTAAATATAGAAATTTTCTCTTCATAATTCACCCCTCTGTGTCGTAAATATAATATCTATTATAGCATAAAAAAAACTTAGAATTTCTATTTTCTAAGTTTTTTTAATTTTCTATATTTTATTTAATAGTAACTCTTTATCTACTTTTCCCTCTTTTTTCCACTGAGAGTATTCGGCAATACTTGTAAATAAAACATCAGTTGAAGAGTTTAAAGCTGTTTCACAAGAATCTTGAATCACTCCAATTACAAATCCTACTCCTACAACTTGCATAGCTATATCATTTGAAATTCCAAACAAACTACATGCCAGTGGAATTAATAGAAGTGATCCTCCGGCAACTCCAGAAGCACCACAAGCACTTATTGCTGCTACCAAACTTAAAATAACTGCTGAAAGAAAGTCTACTTCAACACCTAGCGTATGTGCTGCACTCAATGCAAAAACAGATATTGTAACCGCAGCTCCTGCCATGTTTATTGTCGCACCTAAAGGAATCGAAACAGAATACATATCTTTTTCTAACCCCATTTTCTCACATAGATTCATATTTACAGGTATGTTAGCTGCTGAACTTCTTGTAAAGAAAGCTGTTAATCCACTCTCTCTCAAACAAGTAAAAACTAGTGGATATGGATTTTTCCCCATCATTAAAAAGGCAATCAATGGATTAACAACAAATGCTACAACTGCCATACATCCTAAAAGTAATACTAAAATTTTACCATAAGAAAGTAATCCACTACTTCCACTTTCAATAACTGAAGAAAAAACTAATCCCATAACACCAAAAGGAGTAAATTCAATTATTACTTTAACAACTTTTAAAAGTGCGTTTGAGGCATCTGTTACAACATTTTTTGTAGATTCATTAGCTTCTTTTAAAAATATTCCTAATAAAGAACTCCAGAACAATATACCTATATAGTTTCCATTTAAAATGGCTTTTACTGGATTATCTATCAAATTTAATAGCAATGTTTTTAATACTCCAACTATATTTTGAGGTGCTGAGCTCATACTAGCATTTGACACTAAAGATAAATTTACTGGAAATACAAAACTTCCTATAACTGCTACTAAACTAGCTAAAAAAGTTCCTAATAAATATAAGACTACTATTGACTTTATATTTGTTTTCTGACCTTTTTTGTGTTGAACTATTGCTGATAACACTAAAAAGAATACTAAGATTGGAGCAACCGCCTTTAAAGCCCCTACAAAAAGATCTCCAAATATAGTTATCCATCCCATAGCATCAGGCATTATATACGCAAAGACAACTCCTATAACCAATCCTACCAAAACTCTTTTTACTAATCCAATACTACACCAATTTTTAAAAATCTTATCCATCTTCAATCTCCTCCTGTCTCCATTGTAAAAACAACTGTTTCCAATTAAGAGACAATATAACATATATTTTTTTAGAATACAAGTTTTTTTTATATAGACATATTTTTTTTTTAGAGTTATACTATAAAAAACGTATATAAATCCGGAGGTTTTTATGAATGGAAAATTCTTAGTCGTAGATAAATCAATTCTTCCAGATTATTTAGAAAAAGTAATTGCTGTAAGAACTCTTCTAGAAGAAGGGAAATCTCAAAATGTTAGTGAAGCTGTTAAAATAGTAGGTATAAGCCGTAGCACTTATTATAAATATAAAGATTTTGTCTTTCTTCCCTCTGATAATTCTCTCGGTAAGAAAGCTTTAATCTCTCTTATGCTTTCTCATAAAAAAGGAGCACTTTCAGAAGTTTTAAATTTTTTATCATCTGTCAATTGTAATATTATTACAATAAATCAAAATATTCCCATAAATAATGTTGCATCTGTTGTTATATCTTTTGAAATTGCTTCTGCAACTCTTCCTCCAGAAGACATTGTCCACGAACTAAAAAAAATAAGTTGTGTCAAAATGTCTAGACTTTTAGCATTTGAATAAACTTTAAAAATGTCAACTTTTAATTTTTGATAAAGTTGACATTTTTTTATTTTAATTATAAAATATAAGAAAAAATATAGAGGAGAAAATATGTCAACTAAAGAACTTATCATCTCTATTTTAGAGGAGAATAAAGGTCAATATCTCTCTGGAGAAGCCATCGGAAAGAAACTTCACATATCTAGAGCTGCTGTTTCTAAGGCTATTAAAGAGTTAAAAAATAATGGATATACAATTCTTTCTGTCAATAAAAAAGGGCACTGTATTCCTACTAAAAGTAATACTCTTTCGGCTATTGAAATTAAAAAAAACCTTAAATATGATAATGAGATTATAATAAAAAACAGCATCGATTCTACAAATACAGATGGAAAACGATTTTTAATTGAAAATCCGACTCATGGAACTACAATTATTGCTAATGAGCAAACAAATGGAAGAGGACGTAAAGGTAGATATTTCTTTTCGCCAAAAGATACGGGAATATATATGAGTATTCTTTTAAAGCCCGAGCTTTTAGCTTTAGAAAATCCATTAAAAATAACTATAGCTACAGCTGTCGCTATAACAAAAAGTATTGATGAACTTTGTCAAAAAAATACTCTTATCAAATGGGTTAATGATATATATATTGAAGATAAAAAGATAGCTGGTATTTTAACAGAAGCTACTACTGACTTTGAAAGTGGATCTATCGAAAATATTATTATAGGAATTGGAATAAACTTTAATACGACTACTTTCCCGGAAGAGTTATCTACAATAGCTGGATCAATATTCTCTGAAGAGGAGTATTTTGTAAACAGAAATGAGTTAATCGCACAAATTTTAAATGAAATTATGGATATTACAAACGATTTAAATAACGAAAATATAATAAAAAAATATAGAGAAAAATCTTTCTTAATTGGAAGAGATATAGTATTTTTTGAAAAAGAGATTGAAAATTCTGGAAAAGTTATTGATATAGATGATAACGGTTACCTCATAGTTGACACAATTTCTGGATCGAAAAAAACACTCTATGCAGGGGAGGTTAGTATTAAATGGTAGAGAATGTTTTTCTTAATCTTTACTTTATCGGAATTTTAGCTATTGGATATAACTCTTTCAAAAAAATAAAAAGTAGTTCTCACTTTTTTATAGCAAATCGAGAAGCAAATGTTTTTCAAGTAACTGGAAGTCTGCTTGCAACAGTTCTTGGAAGCTCAGCAATTTTAGGAAATGTTGCTTCAACATATCATATTGGATGGGCAGGTATATGGCTTTTATTATGTGCAGCCTTTGGTTTATCAATGCTTTTACCTCTCGTTAAAAAATTTGAAAAATTTAAGGGGTATAATCTACCTGAATTATTGGGTAGCTTCCACGGAGATGAAGTTAGAATTCTAAGTTCTTTTATTATTTCTATCGCTTGGATTGGAATTGTTGCTGCTCAAATCATGGGAGCCGCTCAAATTATGGGAATCATTAGTAACTTCTCTTATTTTGAAAGCGTTCTTTTGAGTGGAACGATATTTATAATCTACACTATTTTAGGTGGGCAACTTTCTATAATAAAAACTGATTGTATTCAACTTATTTTTATTTTGCTTGGAATAGTCTTATGTTTTTTATTTTTACCTGATTTTAATTCAGAATATGTTCCACTTAATATCATAAATGAAAAATTTAATAATTTTGATCTTTTAGTTTTAATTCTTACATATTCATCAACTTTCTTAGTTGGTCCGGATATATATTCAAGAATTTTTTGTGCTAAAAATACTGAGGTAGCTAAAAAATCTATTATTATTAGTATTAGTGTTTTAATACCACTGGCATTTATTTTAACAAAAATTGGAATATATGCTGCTGGTGCGTACCCAAATTTAAGTGGTGGAGAATCTCCACTATTGCATGTCGCTGCTCATACTTTACCAAAAGGTATCAGTTTATTACTTTATTTTGGACTGTTATCTGCAATTATTTCAACAGCGGACACTTGCTTGCTTACTTCAGCATCTATATTTACAGAGATTTTTACAAAAAATTTAGAAAATAAAAAATCTATTAAATTAACTAGAGTTTCAATCGCTATTTTTGGAGTTTTTAGTATATTAGTTGCTTTAAAATTAAAGTTTATATTGAGTTCTCTTTTATTAGCTCTTTCTGTTTATTCTGGAGCTCTTATTATTCCTGCTTTTGCTGGAATTTTAGGTTTTAGATTTAAAAAAGAATTTGTTATTGGAGCTATTATTTTAGGTGGTGGAATAGCTTTACTCGGAAAAATTTATGGTGGTAGCAACGCAAACTATATTTTAATCTTTGCATTCTTTATAAATTCAGTAACTTTAATGCTTGGAAGAAAAAAATAAATTTAATAACTTTCTAAATTGCAAGAGGTTTTCCGCCTCTTGTAATTTTATTTAAAAATATCTTGATTTTCAAAATATTTTATTATATAATCAAACTAACAAGATTGAAGGAGGCTTTTATCATGAAAATTGGAGTTTTTTATGGAAGTACTACTGGAGTTACTGAATCTATTGCACAAAAAGTTGCAACCTTATTAGGTGGAGATATTTTTCATGCAGGAGATATTGAAAAAATTTCTGGATACGATTTAGCTATTTTAGCTGCATCAACTTGGGGATTTGGAGATATACAGGATGATTGGATTGGACCTCTACAAAATTTAAAATCTTATAATCTCTCTGGAAAGAAAGTGGCAATTATTGGTGTGGGAGACCAAGAAGCTTTCTCTTCGAGCTTTGTTAATGGAATGAGAGATCTTTATGAAGCTGCATCTACAGCCGAAGCAACAATTATAGGATTCACTTCAACTGATGGATATTCTTTTGACGAATCGACAGCTATTGAAAATGATAAATTTATTGGTTTAGTTATAGATGAAGCAAATCAAAGCTCTTTAACAGAAGATAGAATCAAATCATGGATTGAATTTCTTAAATCTTAGTAATTAGTAAATTGTATTTAATTATTTGATGGGTCTAATTAAATATTTGTGTAAACCTTCAAGTTGGGGTAATATTAAATTATCTAACTT
>NZ_JRJZ01000125.1:0-24820 GCF_000800875.1 Cetobacterium sp. ZWU0022 | reverse complement strand
CCATAATTCTTGTCGGCGGTGTTTCCCGCTGACAAAAATTATAGTACCATAAATTTTAAATTACGTCAACAACTTTTTTTATTTTTTTAAAATAAATCCATTATTTTATCCATAATTCTCTTTTTTTCTACATCTCTTTTTACTATCAACTTGTCTTCAAATACCGCTTCGCCATTCACTAAAACTTTGTATATACCTATTGAAGTTCCTGCTTTTATAGGCGCTACCAGTCTTTTTTCTCTCTCTGTAATTATTGAGACATCGGCATCTTTTTTTACAATTTTAGAAAATGATTTTGTTCCATAAACTTTTACTTCAGAAATATATCCTCCTACTAGAGGAACAGTCATAACAGGGATATCTTTTTTTATAATCTCTTTATTTTTATACTCTTCATGAAATTTTTCATTCAAGCTTAGTATCTTTTCATCTCTTATTTTTGTAGATTTTCCACCCATTACTACTGTAACTATATCGGCATTATCTTTATTACTAATTACAGTTATATTAAATCTAGATTTCGTATGATAACCTGTTTTAAGTCCATATATTCCTTCTTTTCCTAAAAGGTGAATTGTACTTTTTAATTTATATGTTCCATTTTTTATATCTGCAGTTTTTTCTCTTGCTAAAGCTATATATTCAGGGTATTTCAAAGCTTCCATTGAAAGTTTATATATTCCATTGGCTGTCCCCATATCTAATTTTTTCTTAGTCATATGATCTGGCAATCCTGCAGGTGTATAAAACTCTAATTCATTTTCCAATCCTAAACTCTTCGCTTTTTCATTCATCATCTCTATGAATCTTGGAATACTTCCTTTTCCTGCATGCTTAGCTAATGCGTATGCTGCATTATTTGCAGATTTGATAGCCGCGGATTTCAATAAATCTAAAACAACTATTTTTTCTCCACTCTCCATCGGAATAGCGCTTCCTCCAGCACTTAAAATCTCCCAATCAATAGTGACTTCATCATACATACTAATATTTCCTTTTCTTATCTCATCTAAAGCTACAATTATCGTCATAACTTTAGTAACCGAAGCTAAAGGATATTTTTGAGTTGCATTTTCTTGATAAAATATATTTCCTTTATCATCTCCTAAAATATACGCTCTATAATCTGGGGTATTATCTTTTACTACTTTAGTCTTAGTATTTTTCGAAAAAGATAATGTTGAGATAACCAACATGAAAACTATAACCAATTTCTTCATAAGCTTCTTCCTCCAAATAAAAATTTAGGAGTCTCACCTTTACAGGTTCAACTCCTAAATATTATACATTATTTTTCTTTTTTAGCCAAGTAGTCTTCAATAGCTTCTTTTAATGCTTCTTCAGCTAAAACTGAGCAGTGCATTTTTGTTGCTGGTAAACCACCTAAAGCTTCTGCTACAACTTTATTTGTAATTTCTAAAGCTTCGTGAATATCTTTCCCTAAAACCATTTCAGTTGAAACTGATGATGTCGCTATTGCCGATGCGCATCCAAAAGTTCTGAACTTAACGTCTGTTATAACATCATTTTCTATTTTTAAAAATATCTCCATGATATCTCCGCAAGATGGGTTTCCAACTTTTCCGTATCCATCAGGATTTTCCATAGTTCCTACATTTCTAGGATTCATAAAGTGATCCATTACTTTTTCTGTATATTGCATAGTTTTCTCCTTAGTTTTCAATTATTTTATTTTTTATATTCATTCCATAAAGGGGATAACATTCTTAGTTTCTCAATGACTTTTACAACTTGTTCAATTGTATAATCCATCTCTTCTTTTGTATTATACTTTCCTAAGCTAAATCTTATTGTTCCATGAGCAAATTCAGGTTCTATTCCCATTCCTAAAAGAACATGTGACGCTTGAAGTTCATCCGAAGAGCAAGCCGATCCCGAACTCACTGCCACACCTAAATAACTTAAAGATAAAAGAATAGATTCTCCTTCTAAGTACTTAAATGTTATACTTGATGTTCCTGGAAGTCTTTCAACTGATTTTGCATTTACAACAATCTCAGGAACTCTTTTTAAAATTTCAGCTTCAAAATAATCTCTTAATTCTTCTTCTCTTTTTATCTCTTCATTCATGTTCTCGCAGGCAATCTCTAAAGCTTTAGCCATACCTACTACAGCTGGTGTATTTGTTGTCCCAGGTCTAAGTTTTTTTTCTTGACCTCCACCAGTTATAGTTCTAGCTACTCTCACACCTTGTCTTACATAAAGTCCAGCTATACCTTTTGGTCCATGGAACTTATGTGCTGAAAATGTTAGCAAATCCGCTCCTAACTCTTTTGGATAAACTTCTATCTTTCCAACTGTTTGAACAGCATCTACATGCAATATCACTCTATTTTTTTTTGCAATTTCTGAAATCTCTTTTATAGGTTCTACTGTTCCTACTTCATTATTTGCATGCATTACAGAAATTAATATTGTGTCATCTGTTATCGCTTCTTCCAAAGCTTTTACATTGATAACTCCATTTTCATCAACTGGTATAAATGTCACTCTATAACCATCTTGCTCTAAATCTTTAAATGTATTCTTTATTGCTGGGTGTTCTATCGAACTTGTTATTATATGATTTCCTCTATTTTTATATGCTTTAGCTACTCCTCTAACTGCTATATTATCAGATTCTGTTCCAGACGCAGTGAATATAATTTCTTCTGCTTTAACTTTTAATAAAGTAGCAATCTTTTCTCTTGATTCTGAAACAGCCATTCCTGTTTCTCTTCCAAAAATATGCATACTAAAAGCATTTCCGTACTCTTCTGTTAGAAATGGCATCATTGCTTCCAATACTTTTGGATCCATCTTTGTAGTAGCATTGTTATCCAGATAAACTCTCATAGTTATCGTCTCCTTCAATTCTCACTCTTGTTTTACAATAAGATAATAACATTCTTTATTAAATATGTCAACAATTAAAAACTTTTTTATAGACTTTTTTATACTTTTTCTCCATGCTTACAATAGTTTTTTATTTCGCATTCCAAACATTTTGGTCTTCTAGCAATACACTTATCTCTACCTTGTAGTATTAAATAGTGAGAAAAATCTATCCAATACTCTTTAGGTATAATTTTCATAAGTTCTTTCTCAATTTTTATTACATCCTCTTCTTTAACTAATCCTATTAGATTAGTCAGTCTCCTCACATGAGTATCAACTGTAATTCCATCAGCCAATCTCCAAATTTCTCCCCTTACAACGTTAGCAGTTTTTCTTCCAACTCCTGCAAGTTCAGTTAATTCTTCCATTTTTTGTGGAATTTCTCCGTTATACTTTTCTAACAATTGTTGACTACACAATTTTATATTTTTGGCTTTATTTCTATAAAAACCTGTACTTTTTATCAACTCTTCTATATCTTCTATTGGCATCTTTGCAAACTGTTCTGGAGTATTAACTATCTTATACATTTTTTCAGTTACTATATTAACTCTAATATCAGTACACTGCGCTGAAAGTATAACTGCAACCAATAATTCAAAAGGGGTTTGATAATTCAATGCACATTCTGGATGTCCAAACTTCTCTTTTAAAATCTCTATAACTTTTAATGCTCTCTCTTTTTTTCTCAAAACAGCCTCCATCAGCTAAGCTCTTTTATATACAAGAGATAATCAATTCCACCATGTTCTATTTGACCTTTAAAGTAAAACCCTGCTTTTTCAAAACATAGAATAGATTTCTCGTTTTCTTCTAAAATATAAGCTGCTATGTACTTTAAGTTTAAGTATTTAAATCTCAACTCCTCTATACTCGCATTTACAATGGTTGTTGAATAACCTCTTCCTCTTATGCACTCAGCTAAATACAATGAGATTTCTGCACCCTCTAAGTCTTTATTTAATTCAAACTTTACATTTCCTAAAAAGGTGCCTCTCAAATCTTCGACAGTAAACATTGCATAATCAGATGAACTCAATAAAAATCTATACCATCTCTCATGATTTTTCCTCTGTTCTTCCTCATTATTTTTGCAATATTTTTTTACATAGTTTAAATTAAGATGGTTATATATGTTTTCTATGTCATCTGTCGTAGTTTCTCTTATTACTATCACTACTTTATAACAATCCTGTTATATTTTTTCTTACCTTGCTTTAACATTATAGCTCCATCTACGAATAAATCAGCTGTTATTTCCATAGCAAAATCAGTTACTTTTTCATCGTTTATAGACAATCCGTTTTGTTGAACAAGTCTTCTTCCTTCACTCTTTGTCTTTAATAATCCCAATTCTACCATCAAGTCAACAACACCCATTCCAACAACTTCTGCTGTTACCTCAGATGTAGGAACATTTGATAAGTCCACTCCACCTTGACCAAATAAAGCTTCAGATGCCTGTTTAGCTTTTTCTGCCTCTTCTTCTCCATGAACAATCTTCGTCACTTCATAAGCTAATACTTTCTTAGCTTCATTTATTTCTGCTCCTTCTAATGCAGACAATCTTCTAACTTCATCCATCGGTAAGAATGTTAGTAATGCTAACGGTTGAGCTACATCAGCATCCGGTAAATTTCTCCAGTATTGATAGAATTCGTAAGGTGATGTCTTTTCTGGATCTAACCATAAAGCACCTTTAGCTGTTTTACCCATCTTTTTTCCTTCACTATTTGTTAGTAAAGTACAAGTCATTGCATAACCTTGCTTTCTATCTTTCTTTCTTATTAAATCCACTCCTGCAATCATATTTGACCATTGGTCATCTCCACCTAATTGCATTGTACAACCATATTTTCTATTTAAAACTAAGAAGTCATATCCTTGCATTAACATATAATTAAACTCTAAGAAAGATAATCCTCCCTCTTCCATTCTAGACTTGAAACATTCCGCTGCTAACATTCTATTTACTGAGAATTGAGAACCTATATCTCTTATAAAATCGATGTAATTTAAACCTCTTAACCAATCAGCGTTATTCACTAGTAAGGCTTTATCATCAGAGAAATCTATAAACTTCTCCATTTGTTTCTTTATTGAAGCAACATTATGAGCTATTATCTCATCTGTCATCATTTGTCTCATATCAGTTCTTCCACTCGGATCTCCAATTTGAGCCGTTCCTCCACCTATTAGAGCTATCGGTCTATGACCATGTTGTTGCATATGAGACATAAACATCATAGCTATAAAATGTCCCACATGTAAACTATCCGCTGTTGGGTCAAATCCTATATAAAAAGTTACCTTCTCTTTTTCTAGTAACTCCTTCATCTCCTCTTCGTGAGTCATTTGTTTTACGTATCCACGATCTTTTAAAACTTCAAAAACATTTGACATAATTATCCTCCATAATCTAATTTTTACTCTATTGTAACATAAAGGCTTTTATTTTTAAAGGCCTAATAAAAAAGAGAGACACAAGGTCTCTCCTTATATAAATCAATTATTTTGTTGTGTTGTAGAATACTTCGATTCCTTTGTATTGAGCAACAGATCCTAACTCTTCTTGAATTCTTAATAATTGGTTGTATTTAGCCATTCTATCAGTTCTTGAAGTTGATCCAGTTTTGATTTGTCCTGCGTTTGTTGCAACAGCGATATCAGCTATTGTAGCATCTTCAGTTTCTCCAGATCTATGAGATATTACTGCAGTCATGTTAGCTCTCTTAGCCATCTCGATAGCATCTAAAGTCTCAGTTAAAGTTCCGATTTGGTTTAACTTGATTAAGATAGAGTTAGCTGATTTCATTTCGATTCCTCTTGCTAATCTCTCAGTGTTAGTTACGAATAAATCGTCTCCAACGATTTGAACTTTCTTTCCAACTTTAGCTGTTAATTGTTGGAATCCAGCCCAGTCATCTTCACCTAATCCATCTTCGATAGATTTGATTGGATACTTTTCACATAATCCAGCGTACCACTCGATCATTTCTTCAGTTGTTCTTACAACTCCACCTTCTCTTTTGAAGTGGTATTCGAATGTTCCATCTTCTTTTTCAACACAGAATTCAGTTGCTGCAGCATCTAAAGCGAATGTAACATCAGTTCCTAACTCATATCCAGCAGCTTTAACAGCTTCACAAATGATATCTAAAGCTCCTTCAGTTCCGTTGATTTTAGCTGGTGCATATCCACCCTCGTTTCCAACGTTTGTTGAATCTCCATTAGCTTTTAATATTTTTCCTAAGTGGTGGAATATTTCACATCCCATTCTCATAGCTTCAGCAAAGTTTTTAGCTCCAACTGGTTGAACCATGAACTCTTGAACGTCTACTGCAGAATCAGCATGGCTTCCTCCGTTTAATATGTTCATCATAGGTAAAGGTAACTCTGTAGCGTTAACTCCTCCTAAGTATTTGTATAATGGTTGTCCTAATGCTGCTGCTGCTGCTTTAGCTACTGCTAAAGATACACCTAATATAGCGTTAGCTCCTAATCTAGCTTTGTTTGGAGTTCCATCTAATTCGATCATAGCTTTATCTACTGCTACTTGGTTAGTTGCATCCATTCCGATTACTAACTCTTTAATTTCAGTGTTTACATAGTTTACTGCCTTTAAAACACCGTTTCCTAAGTATCTAGATTTATCTTTATCTCTTAATTCTACAGCTTCGTAAGCTCCTGTAGATGCTCCTGATGGAACTGCTGCTCTTCCCATAGCTCCACATTCTAATATTACGTCAACCTCAACTGTTGGGTTTCCTCTTGAATCAAGAATTTCTCTTCCTTTAACTTCAACTATTCTAGTCATTTCTTTGAATCCTCCTTAGAATTTTTTAAAAGTTTATTTTTAAAATTTTGGTCTCAAAATTTATGTACTTTATTATTTTACTTTTATTACTTTCATTGAGTTACTTGTTCCTGCTTTGAATACTTCTTCTCCACACGAAGCTACAATGATATCTCCTGATTTAACAAGTCCTAAAGCTAGTGCTTTTTCTTCAGCTAAAACATAGAACTCTTCTAAGTTTTTAGCAGTTGTATCTAAACAAGGGATTACTCCTCTAGTTAAAATCATTTGATTGTAAGTTTTTTCGTTATTTGTTATAGCTAAAACAAATGCTTCTGGGAAGTATCTTCTTAAAGCAGTTGCCGATCTTCCTGATGCAGTACCAGAAACGATTAATTTCGCTCCTAATGCTTCCGCTACATCTACAGTTCCTCTTGCCATTGCTTCAGTTATAGTTACTCCCTCTTCGTTTTCGATTTGGAAAGCTACTAATGGATCTGTCTTTTCAGCGATTTTTCTCATTACTGTTACAGCTTCAATCGGATATTTTCCTTTAGCTGTCTCTCCTGATAACATTATAGCGTCAGTTCCATCTAATATAGCATTAGTTACGTCTGTTGCTTCCGCTCTTGTTGGTCTAGGATTTTTTATCATTGAATCTAGCATTTGAGTCGCAGTAATTACAACCTTACCTGCTAAGTTACATTTTTCTACCATCATCTTTTGTGCAAATGGAACTTCTTCAACTGGAATTTCTACTCCTAAGTCTCCTCTAGCTACCATTATACCGTCAGATAACTCTAAAATTTCATCGAAGTTATCTAAACCTTCTTGATTTTCAATTTTAGAAATTATTTTTATTTTTTCTCCACCGTTAGCATCTAAAACTTCTCTTACAGCTTTTACATCGTCAGCTTTTCTAATGAATGAAGCAGCTACGAAATCTACATTTTGCTCACAACCGAATTTTAAATCTCCGATATCTTTTGGTGATAACGCTGGTAATTGAACCGAAACATTTGGTAAGTTAACCCCTTTGTTCTCTCCTAAGTCTCCGTTGTTTTTAACAATACATCTTACTTCGTTTCCAACTACTTCTTCAACTTCCATTTCAATCAATCCATCGTCTATTAAAACAATGTTTCCAGCTTTTAAGTCATCTGTTAACCCTTTATAAGTTACAGCAACTCTTGTTGCATCTCCAATAACTGTTTCGTCAGTTGTTATAGTGAACTTTTGCCCAGCAACTAAAGAAACATCTTGACCATCTACTAACTTTATAGTTCTAATCTCTGGTCCTTTAGTATCTAGTAATACAGCTGCATTAATTCCTGTATTAGCTACAGCCTCTTTTAAGTTTACAATTCTTTGCCCGTGCTCTTCATGGCTTCCGTGAGAGAAGTTCATTCTCATAACGTTCATTCCAGCTTTTAATAACTCCGATAATACCTCAACCGATTCTGTTTTTGGCCCTATTGTACATACAATTTTTGTTTTTTTCATAGTTCCTTTTTCCCTCCTATAATGAGTTTTAATCTATATTTTAATTTCTTACATCCCTAACATTTAAGTATTCAAATTCTATCTAATATACTAGTTAAAGTCAAGCAAGTTAAATATCTATTTTTTACCTTTTTTTGACTCTATTATTCCCACTTTTTTAGAACCAACTTTATTTTGCTACTTTTTCTTAAAAATACCCCTTCTTACTCTTCTATTTTTTTATTTTTTTCCTTTTTTTATTCAATTAAAAATAAAAAGTCCTAGATTTTTTCTAGGACTAATTTTTTTAAACAAACAATGGAACTAACACAAGAGAAACTATACTCATAAGTTTTATTAAAATGTTTAATGAAGGTCCTGAAGTATCTTTAAATGGATCTCCTACTGTATCTCCTACTACTGCTGCTTTATGTCTCTCCGAACCTTTACCATCACCTTTATAACCAGCTTCTATTTGTTTCTTAGCATTATCCCAAGCTCCACCGGCATTGGCCATCATTATAGCCATTAAAATTCCTGTTACTAAGGCTCCTGCTAGTAATCCTCCTAGAGCTTGAGGTGACCATAATCCCACTACTACTGGAGCTAATACAGCTAAAATTCCTGGAATTAGCATCTCTCTTAAAGATGAGTGAGTTGATATTTCAACACATCTCTTATAATCTGGTTTAGTTGTCTTTTCCATTATTCCTGGAATTTCTCTAAATTGTCTTCTTACTTCTTCAACCATCTCCATAGCTGCTTTTCCTACTGCTGTCATAGTTAAAGCTGAGAATAAGAATGTTAACATTCCACCTATAAAGATTCCTACGATTACGTCTGGATTGATAATATCTAATACAAAATCTGTTCCTGATGCTTTTTGAATCGATTCTTTATAAGCTGCAAATAAAGATAACGCTGTTAATGCTGCTGATCCTATCGCAAATCCTTTTCCTACCGCTGCTGTCGAGTTTCCAACCGCATCCAATTTATCTGTGCACTCTCTTACTTCGTGAGGTAATTCAGCCATTTCTGCTATTCCACCGGCATTATCTGCAACCGGTCCATAAGCATCTACTGCTACTACCATTCCTGTAGTTGATAACATTCCTACTGCTGCTATCGATATCCCGTATAATCCTGCAAATTTATATGCCACTATTATTGCTATTGAAATGATCAACATTGGAGCAACTGTCGATTCCATTCCTACTGCTAACCCCTCTATTATTGTTGTTGCAGGACCTGTTCTAGCCGCATCTGAAATTCTGTTTACAGCTTTTTTTCCAGTATCTGTATATAATCCCGTAAAATACGCAATTACTAGTCCTGCTACTAATCCTGCTACGATTGCCCAAAATATTCCCAAAGGCAGTTTTAAATACTTAATAACCCCAAACGAAGCTATTATAGATAGCAGTCCTGCTATTCTAGTTCCATTTTCAAGTTTATGATAAACTTCATCTGGATTTTCTGTTTTTACTGTTAATGTTGCTATTATTGAAGCAATAATTCCAAAGGCTGAAATCATTATCGGTGCTAACAAATACTCTTTTGCTCCCATTGCAGCTCCAATGGCCAATGTTGCTATTATCGATCCAACATACGACTCAAAAAGATCCGCTCCCATTCCAGCAACATCTCCTACATTATCTCCTACGTTATCTGCTATAGTTGCAGGGTTTCTTGGATCATCTTCTGGAATTCCAGCTTCTACTTTTCCTACTAAGTCAGCTCCTACATCTGCCGCCTTAGTGTAAATTCCTCCACCAACTCTAGCAAATAAAGCTATTGATGAAGCTCCCATTCCAAATCCTGTAATTATACTTACATCCCAATCAAATATTAATATCAATATTGTTAATCCTAACATTCCTAGACCAACAACTGAAAGACCCATAACGGCTCCTCCCGCAAATGCTACATCTAAAGCTTTAGATAATCCACCTTCTTTTGCTGCTATCGATGTTCTTCCATTTGCTTTTGTTGCTATCCTCATTCCTATGTTTCCTGCCAAAGCTGATGTTAAAGCTCCAATCACAAATGTTATTGCTACCATTGGTGCTAAAAATACTCCTAGTAAAACTGCTACAGCTGCCACAAACCAAATCAAAATTTTATATTCCGCCGAAAGAAAAGCCATCGCTCCTTCTCTGATTGCATCTGTTATCTCAGCCACTCTCGGAATATTAATCTCATAACTTTGAACTTTCTTTGAATAGAATGATGCTGCTAATAGTGCTATAATACCACCGAAAATTCCTAAATAGATCATTTGTTCCACTTTTAAAACCTCCCAGTATACTTAGTATGTTTAAAGTATACGAGAAAGTCTGGGATATTTCAAGAAAAAACAAAGTTCTTTTTTTCTTTATTTTTTAATTCTTTTTACTAAAATTTAAATTTTCCGAAACGATTATTTTATCATTTTTATCCACAATTAAAACATCCAAATCTGGTGTAGTATTGGCTTTTTCTAAGATTTTTTCTATTGGCATAAGGAAAAATGCTGTTGATAACATATCTGCCTCAAATGAATTTTTATTCACAACAACTACCATTTTTTTATCGTGTACTGGATATTTTGTTTCTTTATCTAGGATATGGTGATATTTTTTCCCATCGATTTCTACATAAGTTTGATAATCACCAGAAACACCCATACTTTGATCATTCAACTCCACAATTCCTAATATTTCAGATGGATTATCAGGATTTTGAATTCCAATTTTCCAAGGTGTTCCATCTCCCTTTGTTCCAATCGCCTCAATACTTGAAATAGCTGATATAAATCCACTCTTTACTCCAGCCTTTCGCATCTTTTCTCCTGCCTTCTTTACTGCATAACCTTTTAAAAATGATCCTGTATCTATTTTTATTTTCAAATCTTCTATCTTTACATTATAATCATCTATTTTTATTTTTGAAAAATCTACACTTTGTGAAGCTTTTTCTAACTCTTCTTTTGTCGGTAGTTCTGTCCGAGCTGGAACTTCATCTGAAAATCCCCATACCATCATTAAAGGTTCCATTGTAATATCATATTTTCCATTTGATAAATCATATTTTTTTGAAACCTCTTTTAAAAGGTAAATTCCTTCATCATCAAAAGTCTCTTTCTTTTTTTCATTTAAATTATCAATCAAACTACCCTTGATTTTACTATTATATCTATTATCTATTCTTTCAATCTCTTTCAATGCTAATTCTATATTTTCTTTTGCATTTTTTGTATCATTAGAAAATATTGTCACCTTAAAAAATGTTCCAAACGCAAATCTTTCCTCATCTACTCTTTCAACCTTTTTTTCACACCCCAATAATAGTAAAAAAAGTAAAAAGAGTAGAAATATATTTCTACTCTTAGTCATTTGCTAACTCCTCCGCAACTTCGGCAAAAGTTATTCTTCCATCTACTATTTCTCTGAAAGTCTTTTTAACAACAGTATCTTTTTTAGAAACCTTTGTTAATACAGGAGCTCCTTTACCTATCTCTCTTGCTCTCTTCCCAGCCGTTATTGTCAATGTGTACTTATTAGGTATTTTATCTAATAATTCATCATAAGTAATTACTTTTTTCATAAGATCCTCCTAGTTTTTAGAATTTATAATTTTTACTAACTCTTCGCATGATTTTTCAACAGTATAGTTAATAATTGTTATATCATAATCTTTTTCATATTCTAATTCTTGTATTGAGTTTTTTAATCTAAGTTGAATAGTCTCTTCACTATCTGTTTTTCTTCCTCTTAGTCTTCTCTCTAAATCTTCCATTGTTGGCGTTTTAAAGAATACTAAATGAGCAGTTGGATACACAGCTTTAACCTGAAGTCCTCCTTGAACATCTATCTCAAGAATAACATTTTCTCCAGAAGCTAATCTTGATTCTACTTCAGATTTTAAAGTTCCATAGTAGTTAGTATGAACAGTTGCATATTCTAAGAATTCATTTTTTTCAATCTTATCTTTAAACTCGTCTACTGTTAAGAAATAATAATCTCTTCCGTGTAATTCCCCTTCTCTTGGAGCACGAGTCGTAGCTGAAGTTGCTAAATTTATACCTAACTGTTTTCTAACTATTCTACATATTGTCGATTTTCCAGCACCACTAGGACCAGAAACAATAAATAGTTCTCCCTTTTTCATTTGCATTCTCCTTTATTCTATATTTAGAGCTTGTTCTCTAATTTTTTCAATTTCATTTTTACATTCTACAATAAGTTTTGAAATATCATACAAATTACATTTTACCCCAGACGTATTTAATTCTCTAAAAATCTCTTGAAGAATAAAATCAATTTTCTTTCCTATACCTGTATTTATAGAATTTAACTCTATTTTTAATTGACAAAGATGACTTTCTAATCTAGAAACCTCTTCTGAAATATCAGATTTATCTGTAAATAACAAAACTTCTCTCAATAACATCTCGTCATTAAATTCTATATCTGTTACTTTAGATAATCTTTCTAATAGCTTCTCTTTATAATTTGTAACAATATTTTCTTTTAATGATTTTATTATAGAAACATTTTTTTCTATAATCTCAATACATTCTAGGAAATATCTCTTCATTCTCATTCCTTCAGACTCTTTCATTTCAATAAATGAATCTAAAAGTACATGTAAATTACTTATCACAAATTGTTCATATTCTTTTTCATCTATCTCTAAATCATTTCTTCTAATGACATTTAAATTCTTAACTAGTAAATCAAGTTTGTTACTAAACTTTTCGTTATATTCATTCTCTATAGCATTTAAAACTTTCAAATAAGAAGCTGTCATATTTTTATCATATTCAAAAAGATTATCAACTTCTCTCTTATCATGAAATTCAATTTTTAAATCTATACTTCCTCTTGTAACTTTAGAAGCAACCTCTGTTCTGATTTTATTTTCCAAAAAATTTAGCATATGAGGTGATTTTATTTTTAAATTTAAGTTCTTATTATTTACACTCTTTATTTCTAAAGATATTGAATATTTTTCGTTTTCAAAATATTCTTTTGAATAACCTGTCATACTTCTCATAACATCAACCTCTCATAAATAAAATGCTAAAATAGGCGACAAAGTCGCCTATTTTATTAGTCCTCTATCTCAACTGGAACTATGTTCTTATAAGCTTTATATCCAGTACCTGCTGGTATCTTCTTACCTATAATTACGTTTTCTTTTAGTCCCTCTAAGTAGTCTTCTTTACCTTCTATTGCTGCATTTGAAAGTACTTTCGTAGTTTCTTGGAACGATGCTGCTGATATGAAACTTCCTGTGTTAACAGCGGCTTTTGTAATACCTTGGATAACAGGCTCATATTTGATTTCTGCTTTTCCTTCTGCTCTTAACTTGTTGTTTTCTAATTCAACAACTCTCTTCTCTACAACCTCGTCTTCTAGGAATAATGAAGCTCCCGATTCTACTATTCTTACTTTCTTGAACATCTGCTTAACGATAATTTCTATATGTTTATCGTTTACAGTAACTCCTTGGTCTCTATATACTTGTTGTACAGATTCTAGTATGAACTGCTCTGCTGCAACTAATCCTTTGATGTTTAAAACGTCAAATGGTGATATAGCTCCATCTGTAATCTTATCCCCAGCTTTTATTAACATTCCATCTGTTACAACTAAATGTTCTCCAACTGGTGCTAAGTATTCTTTGAAGTTTTCAGTATCTGAAGTAGATCTTATGATTATTACTCTCATACCTTTCTTCTTTCTACCTGTAACTTCTACTTTTCCTTCTATCTCTGATAAGATAGCTTTTCCTTTAGGATTTCTAGCTTCGAATAGCTCTTGAATTCTCGGAAGACCTCCAGTGATATCTTTCGTTCCTTCTCCTTCTTTTATGATCTTAGCTATGATTTGTCCTGTTCTTACTGATTCTCCCTCTCTTACCATTAAGTATGCTCCAAATGGTATTGAGTAACTTTCTTTTGCGTTTCCTTCCTCATCAAAGATAACTACTCTTGGGTTTGAATCTCCCGATTCTACAGTTTTTATAGCCATATATTCTGTAACGTTATACTTCTCATCGAAGTTTTCTTTTACATATAGCTCTCTATATTCTATTCTTCCATCTTGGTTAGCTATAATAGGGATGTGGTAAGGATCGAAAGTAACTAGAATATCTCCTGGTTTAACTTCTTGACCTTCCTCAACTTTTAATATAGATCCTGATGCGATTTCATAGTCATAGTTTCCAATTAAAATTTTAGCTGATTGAGAAACTACAATTTTCTCTTGAGTTTCTTGGTTTTCTAGAATTTTAATCTCTTTAAATACAACTTTTCCTGTATTTTCAGCTTTAATACTTGTCGCAGCTGCAGTTGCTGTCGCAACTCCTCCTGTATGGAACGTTCTCATTGTAAGCTGTGTACCAGGTTCCCCGATTGATTGAGCTGCTATAACTCCAACCGCTTCTCCTAGTAGGATTTCTTTATGGTTAGCTAGATCCATTCCATAACATTTTTGACAAACACCTTTTTCAAGGCTACAAGTTAATGGAGATCTAATTTTTATTTTCTTTATTTCTAATTCTGTAATTCTAGCGATTTGCTCTTTTGTGAACATCTCGTTTCTTCTAGCTATTACTTCACCTTCGAAGATTACATCTTCAGCAGGTACTCTTCCTACTAATCTCTCAGATAATTTTTCAATTACTTGACCATCTGAAACTAGCTCTGCTACTTCAATTCCTTCATGAGTTCCACAATCGATTGAGTTAACAATAACTTCATGCGATATATCAACAAGTCTTCTTGTTAGATATCCTGAATCGGCAGTTCTCAGTGCCGTATCTGCTAGACCTTTTCTAGCTCCATGTGATGACATGAAGAATTCTAGTACTGTTAGACCTTCTCTGAAGTTGGCTTTAATTGGTACCTCGATGATTCTTCCTTGCGTATCGGCCATGTTTCCTCTCATTGCCGCTAGTTGTCTCATCTGTGCGATCGATCCTCTGGCTCCAGAGTTCGCCATCATGTAAACTGGGTTAAACTGGTCTAGTCCGCTCATCATTGCGTCTGTAACTTTTGCTGTTGTTTCTGACCAAAGAGCTACTGTTTTTCTGTATCTCTCTTCGTTGATTATCTTTCCAGCTTTATAATCAGCTTCAATTTCAGCAACTTTTTGATCTGCTTCTTCTAAAATTGATTTTTTAGTTTCTGGAATTTCAAGATCTTCTATTCCTACTGATACCCCAGCGAATGTTGCATAGTGATATCCGAAGTTTTTAATATCATTGATTAATTCAGCTGTTTTTGTAAATCCATGCATCTCATATAATTTACCGATAAGTTTCTTTAATTGAGATTTTCCGAATGTTACATCATATTGCTTATTAACTTCAGGTAGCATTTCATTGAACATGATTCTTCCTGGAGTAGTTTTTACCATTTCACCATTAATTCTAACATTTACTACAGCGTGAGTATCTAAGATTCCTCTGTCATAAGCTGTTAAAACTTGCTCTTTATTAGAGAATGCTTTTCCTTCTCCTTTTGCTCCAGGTCTATCTTTTGTCATATAGAAACATCCCATAACCATATCTTGAGAAGGTACAGCTATTGGCTCTCCATTTGATGGAGATATGATGTTGTTTGGAGCTAACATAAGAAGTTTTGCTTCCATTATAGCTTCAGGTGATAACATTAAGTGAACTGCCATTTGGTCTCCATCGAAGTCGGCATTAAATGCAGAACATACTAGAGGATGCAGTCTTATTGCTTTTCCTTCTATTAATACAGGCTCAAAAGCTTGGATTGACAGTCTATGTAGAGTCGGAGCTCTATTTAATAGAACTGGATGATCTTGGATTACATCCTCAATTACATCCCATACTTTATCGTCTGCATCTTCAACTAATTTTTTAGCTGTTTTTATGTTAGATGCTAACTCTCTCTTTACTAACTCTCTCATTATGAAAGGCTTGTAAAGCTCTAAAGCCATCTTTTTAGGAATTCCACATTGGTGCATTTTTAAAGAAGGTCCTACAACAATAACCGATCTTGCAGAGTAATCTACTCTTTTTCCAAGAAGGTTTTGTCTGAATCTTCCTTGCTTTCCTTTTAGCATATCAGAAAGTGATTTTAACTCTCTGTTATTTTGTGCAACAACTGGTTTTCCTCTTCTTCCGTTATCAATAAGAGCATCTACTGCTTCTTGAAGCATTCTCTTTTCATTTTTAACTACGATTTCTGGAGCTTTTATTTCTAAAAGTCTCTTTAATCTGTTATTTCTGTTGATAACTCTTCTATAAAGATCGTTTAAGTCAGAAGTAGCAAATCTTCCACCATCTAATTGTACCATTGGTCTTAAATCAGCTGGTATAACTGGAACATTCTTTAATATCATCCATTGTGGTAAGTTACCAGATGCTATAAAGTCTCTTGTTATTTTTAATCTTTTTACTAATTTCTTTCTTTTTTGAGCTGAATTTACATCTTCAAGTTCTTTTTCTAACTCTACTCTTAACTCTTCTAAATTTATCATTTCTAATAACTTTAAAATTGCTTCAGCACCCATCTTTGCTTCAAACTGTCTTCCGTACATCTGCTTATATAGCTTGTACTCTTTTTCAGTTATAATTTTACCAATTTTTAATGTTGGTTCTTCACTAGCAGTTACAATGTATCTAGCAAAGTATAGAACAGATTCTAACTCTTTTGGAGAAATCCCTAAAATAAGAGACATCTTATTTGGTGTTCCTTTAGAATACCAGATGTGAGCTACAGGGGCAGCTAATGCTATATGCCCCATTCTCTCTCTTCTTACTTTAGACTTAGTTACTTCAACTCCACATTTCTCACAAACTAGTCCTTTATATCTCATTCTCTTATATTTTCCACAAGAACATTCCCAATCTTTCGATGGTCCGAATATTCTCTCACAGAATAATCCATCCATTTCTGGATTTAATGTTCTGTAGTTTATTGTTTCTGGTTTCGTAACTTCTCCGTACGACCAATCTTCTATCTTCTCTGGAGAAGCTAGTTTAATTCTAATCTTCTCAAAACTTTTAATTCCCATATTAAATACAAAGCCTCCTTAAATGAGATAAAGCTTTCATCTATCATCATATTCAATTTTAACTTAAATTAGTTTATTTGGTCAGATAAAGAAAACTCAACTATTGTTTCGTCTTTTCCTAACTCTTCGTTAACGTTAATTAACTCGTTATTAGCATCAAAAAGTTCTACGTCTAGTGCTAACGCTTGGAACTCTTTTAATAGAACCTTAAATGACTCTGGTAAATCTGCCTCTGGCATCTCTTCACCTTTTACAATCGCTTCATAAGTTTTTGTTCTACCTGTTACATCGTCAGACTTAACCGTTAACATTTCTTGAAGGATATTTGAAGCTCCATATGCTTCTAAAGCCCAAACTTCCATCTCTCCAAGTCTTTGTCCTCCGAATTGTGCTTTTCCTCCAAGAGGTTGTTGTGTTACTAATGAGTATGGTCCAATTGCTCTCGCATGCATCTTATCTTCAACTAGATGGTGAAGTTTTAACATATACATTCTTCCAACTGTTACTGGATTATCGAATTTATCTCCAGTTCTTCCATCAAATAATGTAACCTTACCTTTTCTTGGGTATCCTGCTTTTTCTAAGTAATCTTTTACTTGCTCTTCTGTTGCACCATCAAATACTGGAGTTGATAAATAAGTTCCACCATTTAATTTACCCATAGCCATTCCTAAGTGAACCTCTAGAACCTGTCCAATGTTCATACGTGAAGGAACCCCTAGTGGGTTGATAACAACGTCTAAGTGAGTACCATCTGCTAAGAATGGCATATCTTCTGCTGGTAAAACTCTAGAAACAACACCTTTGTTACCATGTCTTCCTGACATTTTATCTCCAACAGTTATCTTTCTTTTTTCTGCTATAAATACTCTTATTGATCTATTTACTCCAGCCTTTAATTCGTCTCCGTTTTCTCTTGATAATTCAAGAACTTCAACAACTGTTCCTTTAGATCCATGAGGCATTTTTAATGATGTATCTCTTACATCTCTTGCTTTTTCTCCGAAGATAGCTCTTAATAACTTTTCTTCTGCTGGTGGCTCAGATTCACCTTTTGGTGCAGTCTTTCCAACTAAAATATCTCCTGGTCCAACTTCAGATCCTACAACAATTATACCTCTTGAGTCTAAATTCTTTAACGCTTCCTCAGATACATTTGGTATTTCTCTTGTAATCTCTTCATCACCTAATTTAGTGTTTCTAGCTTCTATTTCGTACTCTTCAATGTGGATTGATGTAAATACGTCGTCTTTTCTTAATCTATCAGATATCAGAATCGCATCCTCGTAGTTATATCCTTCCCATGGCATAAATGCCATTAAGATGTTTCTTCCAAGTGCTAAATCTCCACCTTTTGTTGCTGGTCCATCAGCTATTACTTGACCTAGTTCAACTTCTTGACCTAAATCTACTAATGGAGTTTGGTGTAAACACATCGCTTGGTTTGATCTTTCAAAGTTAAGTAATCTGTGCTTGTAAACTTTTCCTTCAGCATCTTCTATAATAATTTCTTTAGCATCAACATAAGTTATCTTACCTTTTGCTTTTGCAGAAATTACTGCTCCTGAATCAACAGCAACTTTTCTTTCAAGTCCAGTTCCTATGAAAGGTGCTTCAGTTCTTAATAATGGTACCGCTTGTCTTTGCATGTTCGATCCCATAAGTGCTCTATTCGCATCATCGTGCTCTAAGAATGGAATTAATCCTGCTGAAACTGATACCACTTGCTTTGGTGATACATCTAAGTAATGTACTTTTTCTCCAGGTATATGAACAATTTCATGTCCATATCTACATACAACGTCACCTAATAGTTCTGCATTTTCTCCAAGCTTTGTATCGGCTTGGGCGATGAATAATCCTTCTTCTTCATCTGCTGCTAAGTAGTGAATGTTATCAAAGTTTGCAACTCCATTTTCTACTTTTACATATGGTGTTTCAATAAATCCGTATGAATTAACTTTTGCATATATTGCTAAAGATCCAATAAGACCGATGTTTGGTCCTTCTGGTGTCTCTATTGGACAAATTCTTCCATAATGTGAATCATGAACGTCTCTTACCTCGAACCCGGCTCTTTCTCTTGAAAGTCCTCCTGGTCCAAGTGCAGATATTCTTCTCTTATGAGTTAACTCTGCTAATGGGTTTGACTGATCCATGAATTGTGACAATTGTCCAGAACCAAAGAAATCTAAAACTAATGCGTTTAGTGGTCTAGTGTTTAATAATGATTGCGGAGTTAATGTTTCTACATCTTGTATAGTCATTTTCTCTTTTACCATTTTACCCATCTTAGATAATCCAGCTTTAATTTGCATTAATAGAAGTTCTCCAACTCCTCTAACTCTTCTATTAGATAAGTTATCTATATCATCAGTATGACCTTTTCCATTATTTAATGAAATTACATACTTTATTGTTGCAATTACATCTTCTTTAGTTAATAGAATCTCATCTTCTGGAAGATCAAGCTTTAATCTCTTGTTCATCTTATATCTTCCAACTGGCTCTAAATCATATCTTTGTGGATTGAAGAACATTTGCTTAATTAAAGATCTAGCCGAATCTATTGTCACTAAATCTCCAGGTCTTAATTTCTTAAATACCTCTGTTACAGCTTCTTCTTTTGTATCTCCAGTGTCATTTACTATAGTATTAGCAAAAACTTTATCCTCTGGTTTTACTTCCCAAACTAATATATTCTCAATTTTAGAATCCACTAATTCAAATATAACAGCTTCTGTTATTAGTTGTTTAGTTTCAAATAAAACTTCTCCAGTCTCTTCATTGAAGATATCCTCTTTTATGAAGCTTCCTTCGATTCTTGTTTTAAGAACACTAATAAGTTCTTCTTTATTTGTGTATCTCGAATAGTACTCTGATAAATTAACTTCTTTCTCATCTAAAAACTCATCCATTATCTCTTCGTTTGTATCAAAGAAATCAACAGCTTTTAAGAATACAGTTGCTAAAACTTTTTTCTTTCTATCGATTTTAACGCTTAAGAAATCATTTTTATCAGTTTCAAACTCTAGCCAAGTCCCTTTATAAGGAATAATTTTTCCAGAGAACAAGTCTTTTCCTGTTTGAATGTTAACTTCTTTATTAAATGATACTCCTGGAGATCTATGTAATTGTGATACAACTACTCTCTCTGCACCATTTATTATAAATGTTCCTCTTTCTGTCATTAAAGGAACTTCTCCAAAATAAACAAGTGTTTCTTGGATTTCATTTCCACTCTTCTTGTTAGTAAGTCTTAATCTTACTTTTAAAGAAGCAGAATAAGTTTTCCCTCTTTTCTTACATTCAAGCTCATCATTCAATGGAGCTTCAGCTTCATGTAGCTCGTAAGAAACATATTCTAACTTTATATCTCCATTTGAAGATTCAACAGGGAATATTTCTCTAAAAGCCGATTCCAGCCCCTTGTCTTTTCTGTTAAGTGGAGCCTCCTTAGCTTGTAGAAAATCTTCATAGGAATCCAGTTGGAATTCTAAAAAATGAGGCATAGCCCCTCTTTCTTCGATTCTTCCAAAATTCAATCTTTCAACGAGTTTCCCCATCAATTCACACTCCTTACTATTTCATATAGTGATCAATACCTAATCTTTGGAAAATAAAAGGCTTTTATTTTCAAAAGATTAAGTATTAACTTCCTTTTTTTAATAGATTATTTAATAATTTTCATTATAATGAGTAAAAAGGCACCCGTTAGAGTGCCTATTTTTTTCATTTAAGTATAACTAGTTACTATTGAGTAACTTTGTAAGGGTTATTACTTAACTTCTACTGTAGCTCCAGCTTCAGTTAATTTAGCTTTTATAGCTTCAGCTTCTTCTTTAGAAGCTCCCTCTTTTATTGTTCCACCGTTATCTACTACTTCTTTAGCTTCTTTTAATCCTAATCCAGTAATTCCTCTTACTTCTTTGATTACAGCTATTTTGTTAGCTCCTGCAGCAGTTAAAACTACATCAAACTCAGTTTTCTCCTCTACAGCAGGTCCCTCAGCAGCAGCTACAGCTACTGGTGCAGCAGCAGTAACACCGAAGTGCTCCTCTAAAGCTGTTACTAATTCTCTTAACTCTAATACTGACATAGCTTCTAAATCAGCTATAAATTGCTCTCTATTGAACGCCATTTTGTTTCCTCCTTAAATTTTCCTAAATGTTTTTTCTTTTTTAAATCAATAATACTCTAAAATTAACTGGTGATTACTCAGCAGCTGTTTCTTTCTTCTCAGCGATTGCCACAGTTGCGTAAGCAAGTTTTCTAACCGGTCCAAGCATTCCGTTAAGAACCATAGAAAGAAGTTGCTCTCTAGAAGGTAATTTAGCTAGTGCTACTACCTCTGCAGCTTCAACTCTCTTACCTGTTAAAACTCCACCTTTTATAGTGAATATAGTTTTCTTTGCCTTTGCGTTTGCTTTTGCTTGAGCTGCTTCAACATCATAAACTACTTTCGCTGGAGTTACTGGATCAGCATATCCGAATGCAAATGCAGTAGTCCCTTCTAGTAAATCATCAAATTTATCAGCTATACCAGCCTCAGCTAGTGCTATTTTGAACAGTCTGTTCTTAGCAACTAAGTATTCTGCTCCATTTTCTCTCATTTGTTTTCTTAACTCAGTCTCTTGGTTAACTTTAAGACCTTGATAGTCAACTAAAACGATTGATTGAGCCTTAGATATTTTTTCAACTAATTCAGCTACAAGCTCTTTTTTTAATTGAGTTGCCATTATTGATTCACCTCCTCTTTTACTCTAAAATTACCTCCGCTCCAAGGTAGGAACGGAGGTTCATGATCTAACTATGAGGTTAGTGAATACCTTCTTCCAACCTCGGTAGGATATTTAAGACTTGCGTCACCTACGGTCTTTGGTTTGGATCTATATTTAATTATTTATCCAACTTTTTAACTTATATTATAAAGTTATATTTTTACAACTTTATAAGTATAACACATAATTCAAATTTTTGCAAATTTTAATTATGAATTTTTTGCAACTAAAACTGGATCCATTTTAACTCCTGGTCCCATTGTTAAAGATACTGCTACAGTTCTTAAGTATTGACCTTTAGAAGCTGCTGGCTTTAATCTAACGATTTCGTTGATGAAAGCTGTAAAGTTCTCTAATAATGCTTCTTCAGAGAAATCCGCTTTACCGATTGGCGCGTGGATTGATCCTAACTTGTCTACTCTGAAAGCAAGTTTTCCTTTCTTGAACTCAGATACTGCCGTTGCGATATCTGGTGTAACTGTTCCTGATTTAGGGTTAGGCATTAAACCTTTAGTTCCTAAAACTCTTCCTAGTCTTCCTAATTTAGGCATCATGTCTGGTGTAGCGATTACGATATCAAAGTCGAACCAACCTTGTTGGATTTTCTCGATATATTCTTCTGCTCCTGCATAATCTGCTCCTGCTTCTAAAGCTTTCTCTACGTTAGCTCCTGAAGTTATTGCTAATATTTTAACTGTCTTTCCTGTTCCGTTTGGAAGTACAACTGTACCTCTAACTTGTTGGTCAGCATGTCTAGGATCTACTCCTAATCTTAATGCAATCTCAACTGTTTCTACGAAGTTAGCAGTTCTTGTCTTTTTTACAAGTTCTAAAGCTTCTTTAACCTCGTATAGTCTTCCTTGCTCAACTAATTTAGCTATTTCTAGGTATTTTTTACCTCTTTTATTTGCCATTGAAAATTTCCTCCTTCTGTGGTTAAACGGATGTTTTCATCCTACCACTTAATATCACATAAATAAGAATTGACTTCTAATTAGTCCTCTATTTTGATTCCCATTGATCTAGCTGATCCAGCTATGATATTCATAGCAGCTTCTACTGATCCAGCGTTTAAATCTGGCATCTTAGTTTCAGCGATTTCTCTTAATTTAGCTGTGTTGATTTTTCCAGCTACTTCTTTTTTAGAGTTTTGAGCTCCTGATTGAATTCCAGCAGCTTTCTTTAATAAATCTGATGCTGGTGGAGTTTTTAAGATAAATGTGAAAGATCTGTCGTTATAAACAGAGATTTCAACTGGAATGATCCATCCCGCTTTATCTTGAGTTTTTGCATTGAACGCCTTACAGAATTCCATGATGTTAACTCCGTGTTGTCCTAATGCTGGTCCTACTGGTGGAGCAGGGTTAGCTTTTCCAGCAGGTAATTGTAGTTTTATTAATCCGATTACTTCTTTTGCCATTGTTTAAATTACACCTCCATAAAATTGTGGTATTGATTTTGCAATCTCCCACAGGCTCAATATTTAACTAAGCCTTTTCTACACTGTCAAGGTCTACTTCGATAGGAGTCATTCTACCAAACATCTCCATCATAACCTTAACTTTTCTATGTTCCATATCGATTTCAGCAACTTTACCTTCTTGATTTTCAAATCCTTCAGCTAGAAGTCTTACATAATCTCCTACTTCGTAGTCGACTTTTATAACTTCCTTAAGCGCCTTCTCATCATCATCATTTTTGTATCCTATAACAGAGAAAATATTTTCAACTTCATCATCTTCCATTGGAATTGGATCAGATCCTACTCCAACGAATCCTGTTACTCCGTTAGTATTTCTAACTACGTACCAAGCATCTGAGTCTACTCTAAAGTTTATTCCATCTCCGCTTTCCTCTCTAGTAGCTTCCATTTCTAGCATAACATACCCTGGGAATAACTTTCTTGAAATAATCTTTTTCTTTCCTCTTCTCTCTTCGATAGTTTCCTCTTCAGGAACTAAAACTTTAGTTACTATGTTAGATAACCCTAAAGTTTCTATCTTTTGTTCTAAGTCTGTTTTAACTTTTTTCTCATACCCCGAATAAGTATGAATCATAAACCATTTTTTTACTAAGCTTTTTTCCATTTTATCCTCCAAAGAGAGATACAAGCATCTTTAAAAGTCTTGAAGCAATTATATCGAAAACTCCTAAGTATATCCCTAAAAATATACTCATAGCAACAACCCAACTTGTTGCTGCAATTATTTCTTTTCTTCTAGGCCATTGAACCTTAGAATACTCTCTTCTTACATCGTTAATTAGTCCCATTTTGCACCACCAGTAATTTTATTTTTATAAAAAAATGGCAGGTCAAGAGGGAATCGAACCCCCAACCCTCGGTTTTGGAGACCGATGCTCTGCCAATTGAGCCATTGACCTGCATGTTGTTGCAAATTGTTTTTTCTTTTAATAATTAACTAAGAAGCGTAAACGCTTCTTAGATCAAGAATTACTTTTTAGTTTCTTTATGTAATGTTACTTTTTTGTCCCATTTACAGTATTTATTTAATTCTAATCTTTCAGTAGTGTTCTTCTTATTCTTTGAAGTACTGTAGTTTCTTCTTTTACACTCTGTACACTCTAATTGAATATTTACTCTCACTCTTTACACCTCCACTCATCTAACGGATATTATAAATCCTCCCATACATCATAACTTATTGTATGGTAAACAAGAGTTTCCTTATTTATTGCTTTCTTTTTAAGACATAGATGATAATACCACTTTTTTACAATTTTGTCAATAGTTTTTTCTTTACTCCAAAATAAAAAAAGATTGGCAACTTCCTATCCTCCCAGGGGGCTGCCCCCCAAGTACTTTC
>NZ_JRJZ01000009.1:0-6046 GCF_000800875.1 Cetobacterium sp. ZWU0022 | reverse complement strand
AAAAAATATAAAATATTACTCTTAATTTTTAGAGTTTACACAAAATTTGAAGAAGACTCTATTTGATTAATTTTTATGGCGAATATATAAATGGCGTGGAAGTTTTTATTCCACGCCATTTTTGATTTATATATCTTTTATGCTCTCTAATATATAGGTTGGTTTAAAATCGGTTTTTTCCTGCCCTGTTGCCTCTCCTGTTAATACAAGAATCGTATCGCAACCATTTAAAGTTCCACAAGCTATATCTGTATAAAGTCTATCTCCAACTATAGCAATCTCCTCTTTATCTAAATCAATTCTTTCAAGAGCATAACTCAACATAATTGAATTTGGCTTTCCAAAATAAATCGGTGTTTTGCCCGTACAAAGCTCTAACATATCACAAATAGCTTTACAATCAGGTAGATATACTTTATCCTCTACAGGATATACTAAATCTTCGTTTGCTGCAAAATATTTCACATCATTTTTTAATAATCTACACGCTATTTCTAACTTCTCA
This sequence comes from Cetobacterium sp. ZWU0022, assembly GCF_000800875.1. NCBI lineage: Bacteria > Fusobacteriati > Fusobacteriota > Fusobacteriia > Fusobacteriales > Fusobacteriaceae > Cetobacterium > Cetobacterium sp. ZWU0022. Next base: position 5,541 of record NZ_JRJZ01000009.1, on the reverse strand, counting down.
AAATTTAACTCTGGATCTAAAGCAACAATAACTATATCTACATTTGGATTTTTAAAGTCAGAAATTTTTTCTACAACTTCAATTCCGATTTCACGATATAAATCTTTATACTCCTCAGTTCCTATTATAAAAATTTTTTTATCTATATAATTTTTCTTTATATGATTTAAAAGAACTCCGCCAGCAGTAATAACATCCTCTAAAACAACATCCATCCCTACTGATCTGAATTTCTCTACATATCTCTCTGGATTCTTAGACGAATTATTTGTAAAAAATGCCACTTTTTTTCCAGCTGTTTTTAGTTCATCTATTTTTTCTTTAGCTCCTGGAATAAGTGTATTTCCAAGTAATATTGTTCCATCTATATCAAAAAGATATCCTTTATACTGTTTCATTAAGCTATAATCTCCTCTATTCTCTTTAAATCTTCTAATAATATATTTTTATCTGTAATTGGTGAATACTCTAAAACTAATTTTGCATCCGGTGTTTCAGATTTTATAATTTTTAAAATCTTCTCTCCGTCAAACTTTGAATTAAATATCGATTCATGTAGATCTTTTTCTCCATCATTACTATGAATGTGATAAGCAACTACATTCTCTTTTATTCCTTTCAATAGATCTTCTAAACTCCATTTATTTGCTAATAGATGTCCAATATCTATCAAAACTTTCAGCTGCTTTTCTTTAACTAATTTTTCAAAATCTTTTTGTGAATAAATCATATTCTTATCCACTCCAACATTTTCAACTAAAATTTGAACTCCAATCTCTTTTGATAGTAGAAGTAATTCATCTAATTTTCTCTCTATATCTTTTTTAGAGCTCTCTTTTCTTTTAGCTTCATTTGTATGAAGAACAATAAATTCACCATTATTTTTCTTACAACATATTAAAGCTTCTACAAAATTTAGCTTTAACTCTTCCCATAAAATATCACTACAATCTATATTAAAATATCTATATGGTCCATGAAAAGATAAAGCGTTAAATTTAGCGTTCTTTAAAATAAAATTTAACTTCTCTGTATGATTAAAATCTCTTGGCTCTAAAAAAAACTCCATATTTAGCAATCTATTTCTCTCTATAAAATCTAATGTTTCCTCTTTTGTATCGTTATAAAATATAAGATCACTTACAAATATATTTTCTTTCATTCTGCTCTCCTACTTTACTAAATTCATTATTTTTTCTTGAGTTTCTTTTAAAGCTTCTTCAGCTTTTTTCTGTCCACTTAAAATTACATCTCTTACATCTATCAATAACTGCTCAGCTTGAAGAGCATTTGCTCCAGAGAAACTTGCCCATTTCCCCATATCTTTTAACTGTTCACTTGCAACTTTCATAAGCTGATTCTCATTTAAAAACTTTGCGATTTCACTATTCTCATCTTGAATTGCAGATGGTAAATACCCAGTTCCCTTAGTCCACTTTTCTGAAGCTTCTTCACTTAATAAGTACTTCATAAATTTCCAAGATGCTTTTTGCTCATCTGAATTTTCAGTCATTATCATTAACATATTTCCACCAGCTGGTAATTTTCTAGCGTTTCCTTCAAACAGTGGGAATTTCTCTCCAACTATTTTAAAGTTTGCACTTGATTCGAAGTTATCTCTTTTTCCAATCGTTGTGATAACCATTCCTAACTTTCCATTTAAAAATGTTTGGAATCCTTCATCATTTGTTGCATGTAAAGCTATATCATCTTTTACCATATCTGCTAAGTATTGATATGCTGCTGCCGATTCTTTTGAAGCAAATGTTGGAATTGTCTTTCCATCTCTCTCCTCTAAAATCTGTCCTCCATTTCCTTCCATTAAAGCCTGTTGTGCCCAGTTATCTGCAAACTCTTGAACGAATAATCCCATATTTCCTGTTTTTTCTTTTATTGTCTCTGAATATTTTCTAACTGTTTCCCAATCTTTTGGAGTATTGTTCATATCAATTCCTGCAGCTGTCATCAAATCAGAGTTGATATACATAATCGGATTACTTATTGAGTAAGGAATCCCTACTTGCTTCCCATTTACTTGCCCTAATTCTAAAATATTTGGTAAAAACTCTGTATTGAAGTAATCTTTATCTTCTGGGAAATACTTATCTACAACCTCTTGTGCTGTTACAAAGTCAAAATTATCATGAGCATAATTTAAGTACGAGTATCCCATCTGAACTATTGCTGGCTTTCTCTTCGCAGCTACGGCTACTTGTAAATTTTGTGTTAAACCTTTATACATATCTGGATTAAATTTTTCAATAACTTTTATATCTGGATTCTGCTCATTGAAGTTTTTAACTAACTCCTTTATTGTTCCTCCACCAAAACTTTCTGAAGCTACGTGCCAATACTCTATCTCTAACGGCTTATTTGCAGTCGTAACCTTCTCCTCTTTCCCACATCCTACTAGCAATAAACTTCCTAGTATAGCACCTTTCAAAATATTATTTTTCATTACTTTCCCTCCAAAATTAGATTTTTTTCTGTTTTTACATCAAAATAACTACATTTTTTAACATCTATTTCTAAGTAAACTTTTTCGTGCTTTTTTATATCTTGTTCATTTTTTATAGATGCTTTGATATTTTCATTTCCTATTTTTACCGAAACACATTTCTGATTCCCATAATTCTCTATTCTAATGACTTCTCCCTGTACTCTTCCTAATCCATCCTCTTTATGAACAATCATATGCTCTGGTCTTATTCCTAAATAAACTAAATTTCTATTATTTAAATTTGGGATATTTTCTATATCTGCACTAACAAAACTGTCCTCAATATAGATTTGCCCATCAGCAACTTTACTTGTCAATATATTCATTGGAGGCGTTCCTATAAATTTAGCTACAAATATATTGGCAGGGTTTTTATAAACCTCTTCTGGAGTATCTATCTGCTGTAAATCCCCCTTATTTAATATTGCTATTCTATGTCCTATTGTCATAGCTTCAATCTGATCATGTGTTACATATATAAATGTTGGTCTATTTATCTCGTGTAACTTTACTAACTCCTCTCTTGAAGTATTTCTCAATTGAACATCTAGATTTGATAGAGGTTCATCAAGTAAAAAGAAATCTGAGTTTTTTACTGCTGCTCTTCCTAATGCTACCCTTTGTCTTTGCCCACCCGATAACTCTTTTGGATATCTTTTTTCCAATCCTTGAAGATTTAATATTTTTACAACCTCTGTTGTTCTTTTCTCTATCTCTTTTTTATCAACACCATTCATTCTTAATCCAAATGTTATATTATCCCAAACCGTTAGATGAGGATACAGTGCGTAGTTTTGGAAAACCATAGCTATCCCTCTATCTCCAGCTTCAACATCATTTATTCTTTCATCACCAAAATACATATCTCCAGACGTTATCTCTTCTAATCCTGCAATCATTCTCAGAGTTGTACTTTTTCCACATCCTGATGGTCCTAATAAAACTAATCTCTCACCTGCATTTATTGTTAAATCTAAACTATTTACAATTTTTGTATCTCCATAACTCTTCGATATATTTTTAAATCTTATCTCTTTCATAATTACCTATCCTTTTACTCCTGATTTTACAAAGCTTGTCATTATTTTTTTCTGGAAGAACGCATACATTATTATTGGGAACACAATTGTTAATCCCGCTATAGCCATTGTAACTCCCCAATCATTTCCACCCTCTGAACTTATAAACATTTGAAGTGCTAACGAAAGTGTATAGTTTTTCTTATCACTTAATATTAATAGCGGCCAGAAATACTCATTCCATGAGTTTATAAAAAACAGTATTCCCATAGATATTATTGAGTTCTTTATCATCGGTAGAATTATATAATATAAAACCTTTGTCTCTTTTATCTTATCTAATTTTGTTACCTCTAAAATTGATTTTGGAATCCCTTTCATATTTTGAATAATCATAAATATTCCCATTCCATCAGCTAATTGTGGCAAAATAACTCCAAAACTACTATTTAAAAGTCCTAACTCTGATATCATAAGGTAGTTTGGTATCATTGTTACTGTGAACGGTACAAATAAAGTTCCTAATATTAAAAATATCAATGCTTTTTTTCCTCTAAACTCTTTGAATGCCAAAACATATCCTGCTAGCACACTCGTTACTATTTTCCCTAAAGTTATCAAAAATGATATGAAAAATGTATTCCAAATATATCTAAAAATAGTCACATTCTCAAAGATATATTTATAGTTTCTAAATGTAATAACTTTTGGAATTATACTTAATGGATCTGAAAATATTTGATCCATACTTTTAAATGATATTGATAACATATATATCAACGGGAAAATCTGTATCCCTATTATTAATAGAAATAAAATATGCCATTTACTCTCTTTAATTTTCATAATAAACTCCTTTTTCTAAAACTTTGATCTTTATTGAAATTAATATAAAGAAACAAAGCATTGTAATAACCGATAAAGCTGAAGCTCTTCCCGTTTGGAAAAATGTAAATGCATATTGATATATACTATATACTAAGTTTGTACTTCCATTGTTCGGTCCACCTTGAGTTAAAACATTTATAGGTACAAATACCTGCTGAAGACCATACACTACAGTCATAACCATCACATACAAAGCTGTTGATGATGTCATCGGGATAACTATGTATAAGAAAATCTTCCAATTTGAAACTTTATCTAGTTTAGCACTCTCTATCAACTCTGTTGGAACCTCTAATATCCCAGCTAAAAGTAGAATCAAGTTGTAACCAAATATTTTCCAAGCTGTTATAAGTGTTATTAATACCATTACCAAACCGTTTGTTTTTAGCCAAAATTGTGGTTTTAAATTAAATAGTTGGTATATCTTAGATATAGGTCCAATCATGGGATTAAATACCCATACAAATACTAACGAAGCTACAACTAACGAGATTATACTCGGAAAAAATAGCATTGTTCTGTAGAAGCTTTTCATTCTGTTTACTAAAAATGCTAATATGTAAGCTATAACATATGGTAATATAAAGTTAAAAACTATTAGTAATCCTATATAAATAAATGTATTTATCAAAGATTTATGGACGCTCTCCTCTTTTAAAATATCAAGATAGTTAGCCATCCCTATAAATTTCTTATTCTTACTTATCATGTTCCATTGGAAAAAACTTAAATAGAAAGTTTTACAGATAGGATAAAATATAAAAATTGTAAAAATTGTTAATGCTGGCATTAAAAATAGTGTTGCCAAGAGTGTTTCTTTTTTTTTCATCACTTCTCCTTAAATTATTTTTTTCTCAAACTTCAAAAGTATAATACCAGATGAATGTTAATCTAAAATTAATTTAAGGTTAAAAATTATTTGAATTTGTAAAAGATTAGTAAATTTCTATTTTTATTTAGAATCAAAAAAAGCCCGCAGGATTAAAAAAATCTTGTGGGCTTTTTTATTATTTACAAGTTTTCTTTTACTACTGATACTAACTTGTCTGCTGTTAACTCATACTTTTCTAATAGCTCTTCAGCTTTTCCACTTTGACCAAACTTGTCATAGATTCCAACTTTTTTAACTAACGT